>NZ_RZRQ01000188.1:0-12019 GCF_003997785.1 Mesorhizobium sp. M7D.F.Ca.US.004.01.2.1
GATCACCGGAGATATACCAGGCGGCACCCGAGACAAGCAAAGTGGCCGGAAGCAGGAACAGGGCGAAGCGGTCGGCCATGCGAATAAAGGGCGCCTTGACGGTCTGTGCCGCCGCGACCATGCGCACGATCGCGGCATAAGTGCTCTGCTCTGCCAGGGCAGAGGTCCGCATGCTGAAGGCCTCGCCCGCGTTGACGGTGCCGCTGCGCAGCGTGTCGCCGGCGCTGCGCGGCACCGGTAATGGCTCGCCGGTCACCGCCGACTCGTCGAGTGAGGCTGAAGCGTCGAGCAGGATACCGTCGACAGGAAGCAGTTCGCCGGCACGCACCATCAGAGCGTCGCCGACAGCGACCTCTTCGATGGGAATGGTTTCTGTTGCATGTGTCGACTTGCGATGTGCGACACGCGGTGACCGGTCGGTGAGTGCCTTGAGGTTCCGCTCGGCGCGGCCGCGGGCAAAATCCTCAAGCACGGTGCCGCCGGCATACATGATCGCGACCACCACCGCGGCCAGCGGTTGGCCAAGCAGCAGCGCGGCGGACATCGACACCAGCGCAATTGCATCGACGCCGAAGCGACCGATCCAGAAATCGCGCAGAATGGAGATGGCGAGAGCCGCCACCACGGGCAAGGTTGCCACCATCCAGATCGTGTCGGCCTCAAGGGAACCGAATCCTGTTCGCCAAACTCCGACGCCAAGGGCCAGGCCCACGATAGCAATGACCAGCAATGCGCGTCGCAGGGCAGACTCGTTCATCCGATGTCCCTCAACCTTGATGGCCCCCTTTGGCGCTAGAGTTCGCGGACCATCTCCTCGAGCAGGCGACGCACATCGTCTGCGACCTGCGCAAGCTCGCGATTGTCGATGGCGCCCATTGAAGCGACCGGATCCACCGCTGCGACCTCTACCTTTCCTGGTCCGACCTCCGTGACGATGACATTGCAGGGCAGCATGGTTCCGATCTTGTCTTCGGCCTGAAGCGCCCGCCATGCGAAATGCGGATTGCACGCGCCCAGGATCACATAGGGTCTGAAATCTGCGCCAAGCTTGGCCTTTATGGTCTGCTGGACATCGATCGAGGTCAGGACGCCAAACCCTTTGCTTGCGAGCTTGTCGGTCACGTGGTCGATTGCCGCTGTGAACGGCATGGCGACGATCTTGCTGAAATAGTAGCCCATCTAACTCTCCAATCATTGGTCGCAAAGCCCGTCGCAACTTCGCGGGCGGCGGCGTCGAACCTCGCGCAAGAGCTAATCGCGATAACCGGGGAACGCTTTGATCCAACGCAACGAACGGGCAAGATGGACCGGCGATTGTCGCTATGAATCGGAGACATAGGGTGTGACGATCCGAAATCTTGAATTTGCGTTCGCCCCGAAGTCGGTTGCCGTCTTCGGCGCGTCGGTGCGCGACGGCTCGGTCGGCCGTGTCGTCTTCGACAATATCGTCAGCGGCGGCTTCGAAGGCGAGATCTGGCCGGTCAATCCGAAATATTCGCAAGTGGCCGGTCGGCAATGTTATGCCAAAGCGGCCGATCTGCCGGGTATTCCAGACCTTGGTGTCATCGTCACGCCGCCTGAGACGGTTCCTCGCATCGTGCGTGAGCTCGGCAACAAGGGCACGCGGGCGGCGGTTGTCATTACCGCGGGACTGACGCGCGAAAGCGGCCTTCGTCAGGCGATGCTCGATGCCGCCAAGCCCAGTCTGTTTCGAATCATCGGGCCGAACACAGTCGGACTGATGATTCCGCCGATACGGCTCAATGCCGGATTTGCCCATATGGCCGCCAAGCCCGGCAACATCGCGCTGCTGTCGCAATCCGGCGCCATTGCCACGTCGCTGATCGACTGGGCTGCGGACAATAATGTCGGCTTCTCGCAGATCGTCTCGCTCGGCGACATGGCGGATGTCGACGTGGGAGATTGTCTCGACATGCTGGCGGGCGACATGCACACGCGCGCCATCGTGATGTATCTGGAAACCATTCCCAATCCGCGCAAGTTCATCTCCGCCGCCCGTGCGGCGGCGCGCGTCAAGCCGGTGATCGCGATCAAGTCCGGCCGGCACGAGCAATCAGCCAAAGCTGCCGCGACCCACACCGGCGCGCTATCGGGCGCCGATCGCGTCGTCGATGCGGCATTGCTGCGCGCTGGCATTCTGCGCGTGAAAGGTCTGACCGAGTTGTTCGATGCGGTTGAAACGACCGCTCGTTTCGTTCCGCTAGAACGAGCCCGCGTCGGCATCGTCACCAATGGCGGCGGCGCCGGCGTGCTTGCCGTCGATCAACTCATCGAAGGCAGCGGGGAACTGGCCGAACTGTCGCCGGAAACGATCGCCCGTCTGGACGCCGTCCTGCCGAGCACCTGGTCCCACGCCAATCCGGTCGACATCATTGGCGACGCCCCGCCAGAGCGCTATCGGGCCGCGATCGAGGCCGTCGCGGCCGATGCCGGGACCGACGTCGTCCTGGTCATGAATTGCCCGACCGGACTTAGCTCGCCGCTTGCAGCAGCGAGCGCAGTGGCGGCGCTCGCGCAGGACGGCAAGATTGACGGCAAACCTATCTTGACCTGCTGGCTTGGCGAACACACGGCGCGCGAAGGGCGACGTGTTCTTCGCGATGCCGGTATTGCCAGCTTCGAGACGCCAGCGGATGCCGCAACAGCGGTCTCCTACCTGAGCGAATGGTCGCGAGCCCAGCGGGCATTGATGCGCACGCCGTCGAGTCGCAGCGAGGACGCTAAAAGCGGCCGAGAAGCCGTGCTTGCCTTATTCAGGCAGGTCGCAAAAGAAGGCCGGCGAATGCTGACCGAGCCCGAAGCCAAGGCGGCGATTTCCGCCTACGGCATTCCGGTGCCCGAGACGATCGTCGCCAGATCTCCTGTCGAAGTGGAAGCGGCTGCCGGCCGGCTCCTCAAGATATCCGAGCAGGTCGTCGTCAAGCTGTTGTCCAAGGCGATCTCGCACAAGTCGGACATTGGTGGGGTCATGCTCGGCATTGCTACCTCTGCCGCCGCCGGGGAGGCCGCACGCTCAATCGAGGCGCGTGTGCGCAAACACGCGTCGCAGGCCGATATCGAAGGCTATGCTGTTCAGCCCATGGTGGTGCGGAAACAGGCGCAGGAATTGATCCTTGGCGTCAGCTGCGATCCGATTTTCGGCCCGGCCATCCTGTTTGGAGCCGGTGGCGTTGCGGTCGAGGTGATGGACGATACCGCGATCGCATTGCCGCCGCTCGACGACGTTCTTTCCGATGACCTGATCAGGCAAACGCGGATCGGCCGTCTGCTCGCCGGGTTCCGCGATCGCAAGCCGGCGGACAGGCAATCGATCATTGCAGCACTCAACGGCCTGTCGCAGATGATCATCGACTTTCCGTGCCTCGTCTCGTTGGACATCAATCCGCTGCTGGCCGATGCCGAGGGCGTGATTGCGCTTGACGCCCGCATCGAGATCGAGCCGGAACGCGTGGAAGAGGCGGGGCCTAACCCGGCGCTTGCCATCAGGCCTTATCCGTCGGGTTGGGAAAAGACGTTTTCGGCGGGCGACACGGACTATAACATTCGCCCGATCAAGCCGGCCGACATCGCGCTCTATCCCGAATTCCTTGCCAGGATTTCGCCTGACGATTTGCGCCTGCGTTTTCTGTCGCCGCGCAAAAGCTTCTCCGACCAGATGTTGAAGCGGCTCACCCAACTCGACTACGATCGCAACATGGCTTTCGTCGCGCTGGAGACGAGGTCCGGTGCGCTGGGCGGTATCAGCCGCCTGTCCTGCGATCCGGACCACACTGTCGCCGAATACGCCTTGCTGGTGCGGACGGATTTGCAGGGTCATGGTCTGGGCTGGGAATTGCTCAGGCAAATCGTCGATTATGCGAAGGCCGATGGGATTGACCGAATCGAAGGGATAATGCTCAGCGAGAACACCGGGATGCTGGCCATGTGCCGCGAGTTCGGTTTCTCCATAAAGCGTCATCCAATTGAACCCGGCCTTGTCGAGGCAACTCTCGAACTCAGTTGAGGCCGATCGCCCTGCCGCACCAGTCAGGAGGCTGTGCGCAGGGCCTTGGAAGTATCGCCCTCGGAAAACCCACTCAATTCCGCGACAGTGTCGGCGAGCTTTCGATCGGCGTTGATCTTTTGCCAGCTAGACTGGGTGGCATTTCGCTGCAATTGCCGCGAGAGGATATCTATCGTGGCGTCTGAAGGACCGCCCTTGCGGTCACTGACTCGCTGCCAAAGGACGAGCGGGTCCGCCTCCAACCAAAATCCGGAGAATCTGATAGCCCGGCTGCGCGCCGCTTTCTCGATCCGCTCACGATCGGCCGGTCTGTCGAAAACGGCATCGGCGACGACGGAGCCGCCCTCGGAAAGGATCAGGCCGGCGCGACATGCCATTTCGTGGTAGACCCGGTCAGAGACCTCCGGCCGGTAGGCCCGGTCTGGCAGCCTGGTCTCTGCAGGCACTCCATGCATGGCTTTGCGGATGCGGTCGCTTTCGACAATGCGGGCGCCGGGCGGCGCACCAACATGGGCGGCCAGCGCCTCTGCAACGGTCGTCTTGCCGGAGCCACTGAGGCCGCCGATGGCAACGAGCCGCGGAGGCGTTTGCTGGAGAAATGTTCGGGCAAGTTCGAAATAAGATCTGGCCTCGGCAATCAACTTGTCGGAATCGGTACTGCCTTCCTCGACTTGCGTTGCGGTGACGTGCGCGCGTACTGCGGCTCGGACCGCCATGAAAAACGGCAGCAGGACAAAGCCATCCTCGTCATCGGCCTCGTCGAGGTAGCGGTTCATCACGAGATTGGCGAGCCCCGGAAAACCACGGTGCCAAAGGTCCATCAGCAGGAAGGCAAGGTCGTAGAGCACGTCGATGCTGGCGATCTGGTCGTTGAATTCGATGCAATCGAAAAGGCGGGGCTCGCCGTCGAAGAGGCAGATGTTGCGCAGGTGCAGATCGCCATGGCAGCGGCGGACCTTGCCCGCTGCCTCCCGACGGTCGAGCACTCCGGCGTGGCGGGCATGGGCGGTGCGGAAGGCCTCGGCAAAGCTCGTGACCTCTGCTTTTGCGAAAACGTGGCTGGTGGCAAAGCCGGCCTCGTTGATGTCGAGCACGCCCGCCATGTTGGACGACCCGCTGCCATTGTGGACCGTCGGCGCCGCTCGGTGGTATCCCACGATCATGCGCGCGACCGTGGTCATCAGCACAGGCGTCAATTCTCCAGCGGTCGCCATTCGATCGAGAAGCTTGGACTGGGCGAAGCGGACCATCTCGATCGCCGCGTCGACCAGTTGCCCCGGGCCGTCAAAAGCCAGTTTGCCGTCGGCTTCCCGCGTGACGCGCCGCACTCCCAGATAGAGGCCGGGTGCGGTTTTCGAGTTGAGTTCCACCTCTTTTTCGCAAGCGGCCAGCCTCAGTGCCGGCGTCGAGAAATCGACATAGGGTAGCTTGACCGCCCGCTTCATCTTGTAGGCGCGTTCGCCAGTCAGAAAAATGCGCGAGATATGGGTATCGATCGCCTCGACCGGTCCGGTCGCGCCATATGAGGCAGAATCAAGCAGGAACGCGGTAACGGATTGCTGGTCGTCAACAATCATGGCCGGCCTCCTCGATGCCTGTGTCATGCGGAGACTGTTTCCGCCATCTGCATTCATTGCTGCAACGTCTCGACATAACCGGCCAGATCATGGATCCGTTCCCTGGTGACGATTTCCCCGGCGTTCGGGCCATACTTCTTCACGTCACCGGGAAGGAATTGCTGGCCCCAGACCGGCATGTCGCGATCGCCATGCCCCGGCACCATGGCGCGGCCGTCGATCACGGCAAACACGCGCCAATAAGGGAATTCGCCGCCATTGCGCCTGGAGAGGCGCGTCAGGTCGCTTGGCCGCTTCAACAGCTCGTCGCCCAACGGTCCATCGCCCTTGCCTTCAGGGCCATGGCAGACGGCGCATGAGTTCATGTATTCGGCCTTGCCGTTGCCGAGTTCCTGGGCGCCGGCCGCGTCGAAGGCCAATCCTGCCAGAGCCGCCGCGATCAGGAATTTCATCTGCGTTTCCCCGATTGATCGACTGAACCTACAGCCTTGGCTTGCGCACACGTTGATGCGGATCAAATGCCGCCGCAGTCACGGTGTTTGATTCAGCGCAATGAACGCACCGGGCGCCCTCGCTAATGACGAGATCACGACTGAGCCTTCACTCGAAATGAGGAGTTGCCGCCGTGACTTTCAGGACACTGCTTACAGTTACCGGACCGAACCAGGGCGAAGGCGATCTGAAGCTCGCCGCTGACCTGTGCGAACAGATCGGTGCCCATCTCTCCGTGCTCGTTCTCGAACTGGCCGCGCCGCCCTCAGGCGGCGAGTATGCTGCTGTCGTCTCGCCAGCTTGGCTGGAGGAACGTCAGGCCGAACTGAAAAGGCTTGAGAAACGAATTTCGGACGTCGCCGGCTTTCTCTCCCAGAGCGCCGTATCGGCTGATCTGAGCGACGACTATCCCGACACGGGATGGGCGGACGACGTCATCGGAAGGCGTGCCCGCTACGCCGATCTGACCATTCTGGGGCCGGATTTGCTGGCAAGCCATACGCTGAAGGATAAGGTCATCCAGGGCGTGCTGTTCTCGTCAGGAAAGCCCATGCTGCTTGTTCCCGAGGGCTCGCGCCCGACGCTGAAGCCGAAACGCATCCTCGTTGCATGGGACGCCCGCCTTGAGTCATCGCGCGCCGTCCGCGAGTCGCTCCATATGCTGAAAGGCGCCGACGATGTGCGCCTTGTCATCGTCGATCCAATAGAAGATGAGTTCCATCATGGCGAGGAGCCAGGTGCAGATGCCGCGGCCTATCTTGCCCGGCATGGTGTGAAGGTTACGGTCGACCGGCTGCCGAGCTCGAACCATTCGGTCGCCGACGTGCTTCGCCAGCATGCCGACGACGTTGCCGCCGAGCTGATGGTCATGGGCGCCTATGGCCATTCCCGGTTTCGCGAGCGCATTTTCGGAGGCATCACGAAGTCGATGCTTGACGATCATTCGCTGCCGATCCTGATGGCACGCTAGCAATCCACGTCATGGCCGGCGCTGATTGCGCCGGCCCATTCCATTTCCCGCAACCAATTGGTCGAGCGACCTACTCGGTCGCTTCTCGTCCGGACACCTGCTCGATGAGGATCCGGAAGAAAACATGCGGTGCACTGTCGGCCGTGGGAGGAACGACCGGCTTGAGTGCACCCGGCTCCCACCAGTCCGCGTGTTTGCTCAACACCGACCAAGCATGATCCCGCTCAAGCTTGTGACCGATACGATCAGGTAGCTCTTCGTATCGGCCATCGACGACGACGCTTCTCCATCCTCGCCCTTGGCTATGTTCATCGACTTGGACGGACACCAGCGGATTGGCTCGCATCCATTCGATCTTCTTGCCCGGCATGGAAAACGCGTAAAGATGAGCATCCGCATGGGCGTAGTGGAAGGGCACGACGTAGGGCTGCCCGTCCTTCGCGCATGCCAGGCGGCCAACACGATTGGCTGTCAGCATTTTGGTGCACTCCAAGGCAGAAAGCGTGCGGATCAGCATGATGTGACCTCCTATTTCTCGCGGTTGTCCCGTGTCTTTGATTTTGTGGTGGCTTTTGAGCCATGGCCAGCGGCGTGTTGCGTACTTCGATGCTGCCCGGCTTTTTGCGACCGAATAGCCTCGTCCATCGCAGCGGCGACATCGCTGTCGGAGAGCTGAGGAAACCGAAGGTAATGGTAACTCAGGGCATGGAACTGTCCTGGCTGACTGAGGCAAATCACACGATCCGCTTCCCGTGCCAGGTCAGCTACTGTCTCCTGCGGTGAAACAGGAAGAGCCACGATGATTTCCCGCGGTGACCGGCGCTTGAGAGCGCGAACCGCGACCTTCATGGTTGTACCGGTCGCTGCACCGTCATCCACTATGATCGCTGTCTTGCCGGTGATCGACAGGGGCCGCCGGTTGCCTCGATAGGCAAGGCACCTGTGTTCAAGTTCAGGGCGTTCTTTGGCGATCAAGACACGAAGCTCGTCGTCGTCGAGCGCGTAAGCCTCGACGATCTCACGGTTCAACACGACGTCCCCAGGCTCGCCATCGACGATTGCGGCAACAGCCAGTTCGGAATTGCCTGGGGCGCCGACCTTACGGACGATGAGTAGATCGAGAGGAGCATTGAGAGCCTTGGCCACTTCCGCAGCGACAGGAACCCCACCTCGCGGCAATGCCAGCACGACAGGCCGGTGCAGTTGAAGCTTGCTCAACTCCATGCCGAGCTTCTCTCCAGCCTCTTGCCGGTCCCGGAACATCGATCAATCCACCGGCCACAATTTTCGAAGCGACTTCTTCATCGAGTTTCTGACCTGCACAATTTCGCCGTGCGAAATATGACGGTCGAGAAGCTTGAACACCGCGTTGATCGCGATATCGAAATCGACGTCGTCATCATAGCCGAAACTGGTTCTGACGCTGAGGACAAAATCACTTTTCTTGCGCTCGCACGCAGGCACCGATGGATTCCAGCCTTCGAAGTAGATGCCACGAACCAAAACAGGCAGTTGCGCCGACAGATCGGCCGTTTCCGCCAGCGACAGCCAGTCTCGCACCGTATGCAAAACTGACCTCAGGAGGCGGCACGCGCTCGGTTCGCTCCAGCAAAGATCCCTGGCAAGCTCGTTGACCCACTGCTGCGCCTGCTGGGCAGCGTGGGTGAAGCCGGCAAAGGAGGTATGGGACATCTGGCTCATGACGTGCTCCTTGAAGTTTCCATCTCGATCGTCAAACGTCGCAGGCGTCTGCGCTTTGCGCCGGATCAATTGGCCTCAACTCAGCGGTGCGCTATCTCAATTTGAGATGAGCCGATGGAACGACCCGCTCTGGAGTACCGAGCGCGTCACACCGCCAAAAGTCGTTTCACGCACACGGCTATGACCATAGCCGCCGAGCACAATGAGATCGGCCGCAATCTCCTGTCCGATCTGGAGCAGGATTTCCGCCGGTTCGGAGCGGCGCGAATCCAAGACTTCCGATCGCGCCTTCACCCCGTGGCGTGTCAGGAAGAGTTCGACATCCGCAACATTCTCCCGAGGTGCAGGGTCCCCATTGTCCACGGTGGCGATCACAACATCCCTGGCATTGATCAGGAAGGGCATGGCGTCGACGACGGCACGTCGCGCTTCCCGCGTGTCAGTCCATGCAATCAGGATGCTTTCAGCCTTGACTGGGGCAGGGGTTTCCGACGCCACAAGTATCGGACGGCCTGCCGCAAGGATCAGGCTTGCGGTGTCCAGGGTGCGGTGGTGGTCGACCACCAGATCGATCATTGGCGAGCCAGTTACAATCAGGTCGGCGGCACGTGCATTGAGCGCAAGCTGCCAGGTCGGATTTCCCATTTCGCCGCGCCACGAGGCGCGATTGCTGCCATTGACAGCGCTTAGGAATTCCTCGTTCAAGCAATTGAGTCGACCTTCTATCTCTTCCACCTGGGACCACATCGCCTTGGTCGCGGCCCTGTCGTCGGCGCCGGTTGGCATGACAAAATGCGGCTCGGCCGCGCAGAAGCCGATCAGATCGGCCTCATGCCGTTGAGCGAGATCCCACGCCATCGAGATGAGCGGCGCGGCGATGGTGTCCACGTCCAGTTGAACCATGATCGTCTTGAAAGCCATCGCTGCAGCCCTTTTGTGGTTGAAGCGAGCTAGCCACGAAGAAGGGGCAAGGGCCTTGATGCGCGTCAAACACGGCAACGAGACCAGATGGCGCTCGATTGCCCGTGCATTCCGGCAAAGGTCATGCGCCTGTTGATCCTGATCAACGACCTGACGGCGAATGGCGGTAGCGTTGTCTGGCGGGCACTTTGTTTGCCGCCTCACAATGGAGTAACCGATGATGCAGACCCATCCAGAGCCGTCGCAATTCGGCATGCAACCCTTGCCGATAGCGGAAAATGGCCAGAAGCTCATTCTCGCTGCCGCGTCGCTTCAAGCCCACACCTTCAAGGCGATGATGCGCTATCAGATCGAAACGCTCGCGTTTCTGAAACATCGTTACGAGCAGGATGTTAAGCTTGCCGAGAATCTCATCGACGGTTCCGAGTTCAACGACGCCTTCGACATCTTCTCCACCTTCCTGCAGAATGCGGCATCGGAATACGCCACGGAAGCCGGCAAGGTTGCGGCACTGACTTCCAAGCTCGCTTCGGAAACGGCCAGGCGCGTGCGCAGGGAAGCCAAAACCGCTATCGAGGATGTGGCGGCGAAGACAGTCGCGTAGATCGGAAATGCGGAGGCCTGCAACCATGAACGCCTGTATGAGCAGTGATGGTCACGGGCGTCGTCTATGGGTTCCCGCGCTGACTGTGGTGTTGCTTGGTTCCGTACTGCCAGCCCTGGCCGATGGCGTAACGGAACATGGAAAGGCGTTGGTGGAAGTCAATTGCGCGCGCTGCCACGCCATTGGAGAAACCGACAAGAGCAGCCATCCCGACGCGCCCGCCTTTCGCACCCTGTCGAAGCGCTATCCGATTACGGATCTCGAGGAAGCACTCGCCGAAGGCATTTCGACCGGCCATCCGGACATGCCTGAGTGGGTTGCCAGCCCCGACCAGATCGAGGCAATCATCGCCTATATCAGCAGCGTGCAGCAACCGTGATCGAGGCCACGGAGACGGCAGGCGCCCGAGCCTGACGGCTCCGCGAGCCGATCGCGGCCCCAGCAGAGCAGCCCCAGACCGAGCTAGGGCAACATTCGGTCGGCGGCACGGAAGAACGTTCGTGCATGCGCCACGATCTGGGCCTCCGTTGGATGATCCGCCGGTTCGACGCCGACAATGCGATCGTTCAAGTGGGGATGGTGGTCGCGGATATGCTTGGCCAGTTCATCCTTTGCCGATCCCGGCCCCACGATCAACCATTCCCTCGCAGGCTGCAGGGCGTCGACGACGTCGTGGTAGAAGGACTGGTTTTCCGGTGCATGCTTGCCGTCGACGGTGCCTGCCTTGTTGTGGGTTTGATGATGCGCAAGCGTGGTGGCAAGCCTCAGGCTCTCCGCTGTGTCACGATTGAAGAAAAACACCTTGGCTTCGCGATGGTCCAGCCAGGCGACGGCATGTTGGGTCTGCATGTCTATGGATCCTTGAGTTTTGGTTGGAGGATGCGCGCAATCGACGCGGTGAGGCGCCGCTTGCCTCACACGGACTGAGACTCCAGCGTTGCCAGGATCGAGCCGGGTTCGATGACGGCATTCGCTGTGGCGACGATCGTCGCGCGGCCAGCTGCCGGCGCGACAATCTCGTGCAGCGCGTCCTCAATTCGGACTTCGGCTATTCGCTCACCGGCCTCGATATCGTCACCGCTGTCAATGAACCAACGCTCCAGAATGCCCTCGGGCAACATGCTTGACGCCCATAGCGCTTCGTCGACCTTGATATACTGCATCGCAATTCTCCTTATGCGGTCGAATGATATTCCCGTCGCCACGGCGGTCCTTGATCACGATCAATGAGCAAACAGGATGCGAGCCCTCTCGAAGGCGGCCCGCAATCGGCGCGTGTTTGACCGGCATCAAGGCGTCGAGTGCCAGCGGGTGCACTTCATCATGCATTCGACCGCATCATCGAAAGGCGCCTGCAATGTCCTACAAGTCGATTATCGTGAACCTCGCGGTAGATGCACCTCCGGCGGCCATGGTGAGATTGGGGATCGAGCTCGCGGAACGATTTGGAGCCCGTCTCATCGGTCTGGCGGCTGCAGATGTCCCGCCCTTGGTCGCGACTGGCGACGGCATGGTCTACGAAGGCGAGATCATGCAGATCCAGCGCACGGAAATCGAAAAGCGGCTTGCCGAACTGCGTGCCGAGTTCGAGAGGCTGGTTCCTGCTTCGATCTTCAGCGAATGGGGGCAAGCCGTTTGCAGCCCAACCCGCTTCCTGAGCGTTTCGGCCCGAGCGGCCGACCTCATCGTTACCGGTGAGGCAGGAGACAATGTGTTTCGCGCCGTCGATA
>NZ_RZRQ01000189.1:0-11983 GCF_003997785.1 Mesorhizobium sp. M7D.F.Ca.US.004.01.2.1
GTCCCGAGCGCAGCTCGGGGGTGGGGTGACAGCACCGGCGCCAGTCACCCCCACCCCCGAGCTGCGCTCGGGACCTCCCCCATCGAGGGGGAGATAAAGCCGGCGCCCGAAGCTCCGCCGGTCGATATCCCGGCGCCCATTCGCCAGCCATCGCCTGTTGAATCACAGCCTGTCATTGCCGAAATCGCGCCCGAACCGCAGGCCATTCCGCAACCTGCTCCAAAACCCGTTCCTGCGCCCGGCAAGGTGACCGTCACCAAGAAGGTCGAGCAGAAGGCCGAGCCCCAGAAGGCGCCGGAGCCGGCGCCGAGGCGTTCATGGTTCCAGCGCATGAAGGACGGGCTTGCCCGCTCGTCCAAGGAGCTCACCGGCAACATTGCCGGCGTCTTCACCAAGCGCAAGCTGGACGAGGAGACGCTGCAGGACCTGGAGGATGTGCTGATCCGCGCCGATCTCGGCATGGAAACCGCCCTGCGCGTCACCGATGCGCTGGCCGCCAGCCGCTACGGCAAGGATGTCTCGGACACCGAGGTTCGCGCCATCATGGCGGCCGAGGTGGAAAAGGTGCTGACCCACGTCGCCATGCCGCTGGAGCTCGATCTCTCGCACAAGCCGCATGTCATCCTGGTGGTCGGTGTCAACGGCACCGGCAAGACCACGACCATCGGCAAGCTGGCCGCCAAGCTCACCGATGGCGGCCTGTCGGTGATGCTCGCCGCCGGCGACACCTTCCGCGCCGCGGCGATCGAACAGCTGAAGATCTGGGGCGAGCGGACGAAATCGCCGGTCATCGCCTCCAAGATCGGCGCCGATGCCGCAGGCCTCGCCTACGACGCCTTCGAAAAGGCCAGGGAAGCCGGCTCCGACGTGCTGATCATCGACACCGCCGGCCGCCTGCAAAACAAGACCGAACTGATGGCCGAGCTCGAAAAGATCGTCCGCGTGCTCGGCAAGCTCGATCCGGAAGCGCCGCACACCGTTTTGCAGACGGTCGACGCCACCACCGGCCAGAACGCGCTCAACCAGGTCGAGATCTTCCGCAATGTCGCCGGCGTCAACGGCCTTGTGATGACCAAGCTGGACGGCACGGCACGCGGCGGTATTCTGGTGGCGATCGCGGCAAAGCACAAACTGCCGGTCTATTTCATCGGCGTCGGCGAACAGGTCGACGACCTCGAACCTTTCTCAGCAAGCGAATTCGCCAGGGCGATCGCTGGAGTGGCGTAGCAAGCATGTCCCAGAAAGTTGCAGACTTTTTGGATCAGATCATGCGTAAGAAAGAGATTCCATGAACCCACCCATTCTCGAACGCGATCCGTCCGACCCGCAAAAACAGAAGAAGGAAGGCGTCAATCCGCTGCTCAAGCTGGTGCTGGAGCTGGGGCCGTTGATGGTCTTCTTCTTCGCCAATGCGCGCGGCGAATGGCTGGTGCAGAAATTCCCTGCTTTGGCCGAATTCGGCGGCCCGATCTTCGTCGCCACCGGCCTGTTCATGGCCGCCACGGCCATCGCGCTGATCGCTTCATGGTTGCTGTTGCGCACCTTGCCGATCATGCCGATGGTGTCGGGCGTCGTCGTCTTCATCTTCGGCGCACTGACGCTCTATCTGCAGGACGACATCTTCATCAAGATGAAGCCGACCATCGTCAACACGCTGTTCGGCGGCGTGTTGCTCGGCGGCCTCTACTTCGGCAAGTCGCTGCTTGGCTATGTCTTCGATTCGGCCTTCAGCCTCGACGCCGAAGGCTGGCGCAAGCTGACCTTCCGCTGGGGCCTGTTCTTCCTGTTCCTGGCCCTTGCCAACGAAGTGGTGTGGCGGAATTTTTCCACCGACGCCTGGGTTACCTTCAAGGTCTGGGGCATCATGCCGATCACGCTTCTGTTCACCTTCAGCCAGATGCCGCTGATCCTGCGCCATTCGCTTGAGGACAAGACCGGGAAAGAAGAGAAGGCCGGGAAGTAGAGCCTGCAATTAGGGGGAGAGCCATGGAATTCGTCACCACGCGCGACGAGCTGAGGACGATCTACAAGACGCCGCGACCGACCGACGGCTCGATCCGCAAGGAGCTGAAACTGCTCGATGGCCATTGCCGTTCCTTCATTGGCAAGAGCCCGTTCGTGCTGATCGGCTCGTCCGACGGCGCCGGCAATGCCGACGTGACGCCGAAGGGCGACAAACCGGGCTTTGCCGCCGTGCTCGACGACACCACCATCGCCATTCCGGACCGGCCCGGCAACAACCGGCTCGACACGCTGGAGAACATCCTCCTCAATCCCTCGGTCGGGCTGCTGTTCCTCATTCCCGGCATGAACGAGACGCTGCGCGTCAATGGCGAGGCCCGCATCACCGTCGACGGTGGCCTGCGCGAGCGGCTTGCCGTTGACGGCAAGGAACCGCAAAGCGTTATCGTGGTCACCGTTAAGGCCACCTATATGCATTGCGCCAAGGCCTTCATGCGCTCCGATCTGTGGAAGCCGGAAACCTGGTACGACCGCGCGACGCTGCCGACGCTCGGCCAGATCCTGCGCGACCAGTTGGCGCTGGCCGATTCGGCCGAGGCGACCGACCGCTGGCTGGACGACGGCTACAAGCAGACGATGTGGTAGGCTTTCGGGACCACGATTCGTCCTGACCGGTTCCACACCTTGCTGAACATCCTTGCCATTTCCGGCAGCCTGCGCGCGGCCTCCACCAATTCGGCACTGGTCGCCGCACTGGCGCACAACGCCCCGCCCGGCTGCCGTGTCACCGTCTATGACGGGCTTGGCCGTCTGCCGATCTTCAACCCCGACGATGAGGGCGAGCGGACGCCGCCCGCGGCGTCCGAACTGATCGACGCCGTCACTCAAGCCGACGGCGTGATCATCTCCTGTCCGGAATATGCCCATGGCGTGCCGGGCGGTTTGAAGAACACCCTCGACTGGCTGGTCTCGCGCGACGCCGCCGTCGAGAAGCCCGCAATGCTGGTGCACGCCTCGCCGCGCTCGCTGTTTGCCCGCGCCGCACTGGCCGAGGTCATGCGCACCATGTCGTTCGCGCTTTGCGACGACGTGCTGGAGATTGCCTTGCTCGGCAAGAAGCCGCCTGATGTGGAGGCCATCCTGGCCGAGCCGGAAAACCGGCGGGCGATGCATGATGCGCTGAATGCTTTCGCCGCTTTCATCCGCGCGCGTTGAGCGGCGGCCGCCATACCTTCGAACTAGCCCTTTCGCAGCGTCTCGACATCGGTCTTGCCGACATACCAGTCGCGCGCATTGACCTCCTCGAAGACCACCCAGACATCGTCATTGCCGAGGCCGGTGGCGTCCATGATGGCCGCCGTGACCTTTTTGGCGATATCCGCCTTCTTGCCCGCCGGATCGGCGGCGATCACTTCCTTGACGATACGGATGTTGACGAATGGCATTTTGTCCTCCCGGGGATGTTCGTGCTCGCGACCCACTTCGACGAAACTGTCGAATGATCGTCAGTGCTCTGGTCTCAATAAGTCTTGGCGCCGTTGACCATCAGCCGCACCATGTAGAGCGACGTGGTGCCGGCGATGTAGAGGCAATTCAGCTTGTTGCCGCCGAACACGCAATTGGCGGTGACTTCCGGCACCTTGACCTTGCCGATCAGCGTGCCGTCCGGATCGTAGCAATGGATGCCGTCGGCCGCACTGGTCCAGATGCGTCCGTCCTCGTCGAGCCGAAAGCCGTCGAACAGGCCGGCCGTACAGTCGGCGAAGATTTTTTCGCCGGAGACTTTCTTGCCGCCCTTGCCGACATTGAACACCCGCATATGCGCCGGATTCTGCGCGCCATGCGTGCGGCCGGTGTCGACGACATAGAGCTTGCTCTCGTCGAGCGAGAAGGCGAGACCGTTGGGCCTGACCATGTCGGTGATGACGGCTTCGACCTCGCCGGTGCCGGGGTCGACCCGGTAGACATGGCAGGCGCCGATCTCGCTCTCGGCCTTGTCGCCTTCATAGTCGGTATCGATGCCGTAGCTCGGATCGGTAAACCAGATCGAGCCATCCGACTTCACCACCGCATCGTTGGGTGAGTTCAGCCGCTTGCCCTTCCATTTGGCGGCGATGGTTGTGACCGAGCCATCGAACTCGGTGCGGCTGACGCGGCGGCCGGAATGCTCGCAGGTGACCAGCCGGCCTTGCCGGTCGACAGTGTTGCCGTTGGAGTTGCCGGACGGCTGACGGAAGACGCTGACATTACCGTCGGTCTCGTCGTAGCGCAGCATGCGGTTGTTGGGGATGTCGGACCAGACGACATAGCGGCCGGCGGCGAACCAGGCCGGCCCTTCCGCCCATTGGCATCCGGTGAACAGCTTCTCGACCTGCGCGTTGCCGCTGAACAGGCGCGCGAAGCGCGGATCGAGAATTTCATAGTAGTCTGCGGCCGCCATGCTTTTCCTCCCGGCATCAGTGACACCGGATCAAGCCAGCCGGCGGGACAGAAGGCAATGTGGGTACGCACAGTGTCATGCAAAAAGCCAAGACAGATCACTTGCCGGCTCTACGCATGACGTCAACGCAGCATTAACCGGCTATGCGCTGGGCGCAATGGTGCATTGCAACATCTTCTTTTTGCAACGCACCATTACTATGTCATGCTTCGTATCGATCAAGGGAGGAAGAAACCGCCGCCGAAATGCGGCGCCAAAAGGAACCTTGCTATGATCCTCGACAGTCTCATGACCCGCGCTCGCAACAGCATTGCCAAGCGCAAGCACTACAACCGCCTTGTCGCCGAAATCGACAGCTTTTCCAGCCGCGATCTGGCCGACATGCGCGCCGACCGCTCGGAAATGCTCTACCAGGTCCACAAGCAGATCTACGGCTGATCTCGGGCTGATCTCGAGTCCGATAAGACGCACCGCCAAGGTGCGCTGAGATTCAGGTCAGGCCGAGACGAAAACGGTGGTTTCCGAGAACCGGAGCGGAACGTACTTAACTACGTGAGCACCGGAAGTGCAGGAAGCCGCCGTTTGCAGGCCGGCATCACCTTAATATCAACGCGCCGCCAGCGCCTTGTCTATCTGTGGCAGCAAGAGATCCCTCGCCGTCTCCGGCGTCAGCGGGCCGACATGCTTGTAGGCGATCTTGCCGTCCTTGCCGATGACGAAGGTTTCCGGCACGCCATAGACGCCCCAGTCGATCGCCGTGCGGCCAGCTTCGTCGACGCCGATCGCCTGGAACGGATTGCCGAGATCGCCGAGGAATCGGCGAGCATTTTCCGGCCGGTCCTTGTAATTCAACGCCGCCATGGTGAAACGCTTGTCCTGCGACAGCGCCAGCAGCACCGGATGCTCTTCGCGGCACGGCGCGCACCACGACGCGAAGACGTTGACCAATGTGACCTTGCCGGCGAAGGATTTCGAATCGAGCCCGGGCAGATTGATGCCCTCCAGCGCCGGCAGGTTGGTTTGCGGCGCCGGCAGGCCGATCAGAGCCGACGGCACTTCCGAAACATCGCGCCCCGACAACAGCTGCGACAGGAACAGTCCAGCCAGGCCGAGGAAGATCAACAGCGGCAAAAGCACGAACAGGCGGCGACGTGGCGTCGGCGTTTCCGTTTCGGTGCTCATGGCCTGGCCGCCTTGTCGGAACGCCGCCGCACGCCGGCCGCTTCCAGTTCGGCGAGTTCGCGCTTGCGCGCCCGCTGGTCTATCAGGATCCAGCCGATCAGCCCGATCAACACCACGGCGGTGATGCCATAGGCGGCGGTCACGTAAAGTGCGTGCGCGCTCATGCCTGCCGTTCCATCGACATCCTTCTTCCCAACGGTATCCTTCCACCTCGCTCGATCATGCTTTCCCTTAACGGCGTGCTGGCGGCTTCGCAATCGGCTGCCGCGCCGCGGCTTCCGAACTTATGCGGTCGCCGCGCTGCCGCCCTTGATGTCGCGCAAACCGCGCCTGACGTCACTCAATCCGTTCCGTGGCGCAGCGCCAGCGCCGCCGAGACCGGACCCAGCACGCTAAGAAACAAGGTCAGCGCGGCAAGAATGAGGAAGGGCTGCAGAAACGGATCGGGATTGGCGGTGGCCCCATAGCTCGCCGAAACGCCGAAGATCAGCACCGGGATGGTCAGCGGCAGCACCAGCACCGAGATCAGCAGCCCACCACGAGGCAGCGCCACCGCCACGGCGGCACCGGCAGCACCGATGAAGGTGATTGCCGGCGTGCCGACCAGAAGGGTCAGCGCCGTGGCGCCGATGCCGAGCGGCTCCATGTTCATGAACAGGCCGAGCAAGGGAGCCGCGATGACCAGCGGCAGCACGCTGCCCGCCCAATGCGCCAGGCATTTCGTCAGCACCGTCAGCGCCAGCATATGGCGGTCATTGCCGAGCACCAGCAAATCGAGCGAGCCGTCCTCGCGGTCGGCCTGGAACAGCCGGTCGAGGCCGAGCAGACAAGACAGCAGCGCGCCGATCCACAGGATCGCCGGACCGATGCGAGCAAGCAGCTTCAGGTCCGGCCCGACCCCAAACGGGATGGTGGCGATGACAGCGAGGAAGAAGATGACGCCCGTCAGCGCCCCGCCGCCGGCACGGATGTTGAGGCGGATGTCGCGCAGGAAGAGCGACCACATTAGGATGCGGTCCCTTGTTGAGGCAGGAGTTCCCCCATCACCAACCCCTTCGCGCCATCCAATCCAAGCGGCAGATGCGTCGCCGCGACAATCATTCCGCCATCCGCGCAATGTCTCGTCATCAACCCCGCGAACCGCCCCTCCGAAGCCTTGTCCAGCCCCGCTGTCGGCTCATCGAGCAGCCACAATGGCCGGTGGCTGACCAAAAGCTTGGCGATCGCCGACCGCCGCCGCTGCCCTGTCGACAGATAGCCGAACGGCAGGTGGCCGATGCCGCCAAGCCCGACGGTTTCAAGCGCCTCTTCGACGCCGAGTTGCCCATCGCCGTTGAAGTCGCGCCAGAAGCGCAGGTTCTCCGCCACGCTGAGCGCCGGCTTCATTGCGTTCTGGTGGCCAAGGTAATGACAGGCCGACGCGATCGACGGAAACGCTTCGCCGCCACCTTCAATCTTCACGCTGCCTTCCGCCACCGGCAGCAACCTGGCGATGACCCGCAGCAAAGTCGATTTGCCTGATCCGTTCGGCCCGGTGACAACAAGCGCCTGACCGTCTTCCAGGGCAAAGCCGATGCCGGCAAACACCGTGTCGCCGCCGCGTTCGCCGCCCAAATTTTCGGCGATCAGCCGCATCCCTCGCCTGTCCTGAAAACCATGTGCCGCGGCAGCTGCCGCATCGCACAAATTTGCTTTGCAACTGTCTAGAACTATTCCAGAAAATTCTCTATATGCGGTGCATCCGTGCCAGCGGTCGGCACGGGAACAGAATTAGCGCCGAACCAGCGCACGCGCCGCCTTGAACGGCTCGGGTTGCTTGGGAACGGACAGCGGAAATGGCCGTACCCGCACCTTTGCGCGTGATTGCATGCCATCGGCGTCCGTTCCCTTTCAGGCTGAACAGACAAGGATCGCACGTGTCAAAATCCCTCGACAGTTTCAATTGCCGCCGCACGCTGACCGCAAGCGGCGCCGAGTATGTCTATTTCGATCTCATCGAGGCCGAGAAGAACGGCCTGACAGGCATCGCCCAGCTGCCCTATTCGATGAAGGTGCTGCTGGAGAACCTGCTGCGCAACGAGGACGGCCGCTCCGTCACCAAGGAATCGATCCAGGCGGTGGCCGGCTGGCTGACCGACAAGGGCACCGCCGGCGTCGAGATCGCCTATCGCCCGGCCCGCGTGCTGATGCAGGATTTCACCGGCGTTCCGGCCGTGGTCGACCTTGCCGCCATGCGCGACGCCATGGCCTCGCTCGGCGGTGACCCGCAGAAGATCAACCCGCTGGTGCCCGTCGACCTCGTCATCGACCATTCCGTCATCGTCGATGAATTCGGCACGCCGATGGCCTTTGCCCGCAATGTCGAGCTCGAATATGAGCGCAACGAGGAGCGCTACAAGTTCCTGAAATGGGGCCAGCAGGCGTTCCGCAACTTCCGCGTCGTGCCGCCCGGCACCGGCATCTGCCACCAGGTCAACCTCGAATATCTCGGCCAGGTGGTGTGGACCAACACCGAGGACGGCGAAACCACCGCCTATCCAGACACCTGCGTCGGCACCGATTCGCACACCACGATGATCAACGGCCTTGGCGTGCTCGGCTGGGGCGTCGGCGGCATCGAGGCCGAGGCGGCCATGCTCGGCCAACCCGTCTCCATGCTGCTGCCGGAAGTCATCGGCTTCCGCCTCACCGGCAAGCTCAAGGAAGGCGTCACCGCCACCGACCTCGTGCTCACCGTCACCCAGATGCTGCGCAAGAAGGGCGTCGTCGGCAAGTTCGTCGAGTTCTTCGGCCCGGGCCTCTCCAACATGACGCTGGCCGACCGCGCCACCATCGGCAACATGGCGCCCGAATATGGCGCCACCTGCGGCTTCTTCCCGGTCGATGGTGAGACCATCCGCTACCTCACAATGTCTGGCCGCAGCGAGGATCGCATCGCGCTGGTCGAGGCCTATGCGAAAGCGCAAGGGTTGTGGCGCGACACCGGCTCGGCCGACCCTGTCTTCACCGACCTGCTCGAGCTGGAACTTGGCTCCGTCGTGCCGTCGATGGCCGGCCCCAAGCGGCCCGAAGGCCGCGTCGCGCTCGAAGGCATTCCGGAAGGCTTCGCCAAGGCGATGGAGACCGAATACAAGAAGGCCGCCGAGATCCACAAGCGCTATCCGGTCGAAGGCACCGACCATGATCTCGGTCACGGCGATGTCGTCATCGCCGCCATCACCTCGTGCACCAACACCTCGAACCCGAGCGTGCTGATCGGCGCCGGCCTCCTGGCCCGCAACGCCAACCGCCTCGGTTTGAGGCAGAAGCCGTGGGTGAAGACCTCGCTGGCACCGGGCAGCCAGGTGGTCGCCGAATATCTGGAGAAATCCGGCCTGCAGAAGGAACTCGACCAGATCGGTTTCAACCTGGTCGGCTTCGGCTGCACCACCTGCATCGGCAATTCCGGCCCGCTGCCGGCGCCGATCTCGAAAACCATCAACGAAAAAGGCCTGATTGCTGCCGCGGTCCTGTCCGGCAACCGGAACTTCGAAGGCCGTGTGTCGCCCGACGTGCAGGCGAATTATCTGGCGTCGCCGCCGCTGGTCGTCGCGCATGCGCTGGCTGGCACCGTCACCAAGGACCTCACGACAGAGCCGCTCGGCGAGGACAAGAACGGCAACCCGGTCTATCTCAAGGATATCTGGCCGAGCTCGGCCGAGATCCAGGAGTTCATCGAGAAAAACGTCACCCGCGAGCTGTTCGCCCGCAAATATGCCGACGTCTTCAAGGGCAACGAGTACTGGCAGAACGTCAAGGCGCCGGAAGGCCAGACCTATGCCTGGGACGACAACTCGACCTATGTGCAGAACCCGCCCTATTTCGCCGGCATGACCGCTGGTTTCGGCAAGATCGGCGACATCAAGGGCGCCCGCGTGCTTGGCCTGTTCGGCGACAAGATCACCACCGACCACATCTCGCCTGCGGGTTCGATCAAAGCGGCCTCACCGGCCGGCAAATACCTCACCGACCATGGCGTCGGCGTCGCCGACTTCAACCAGTACGGCACAAGGCGCGGTAATCACGAGGTGATGATGCGCGGCACCTTCGCCAACATCCGCATCCGCAATCACATGCTGGGCGAGAACGGTCGCGAAGGTGGCTACACCATCCACTACCCGTCGAAGGAAGAGGAATCGATCTACGACGCGGCGATGGAGTACAAGAGGGAAGGCGTGCCGCTGGTTGTCTTCGCCGGCGTCGAATACGGCAACGGCTCGTCGCGCGACTGGGCGGCCAAGGGAACGAATCTGCTTGGTGTCCGCGCCGTCATCGCCCAGTCCTTCGAGCGCATCCACCGCTCGAACCTGGTCGGCATGGGCGTCATCCCCTTCGTCTTCGAGGATGGCACTTCCTGGGCCACGCTTAATCTCAAAGGCGACGAGCTGGTCGAGATCGACGGACTGAGCACGATCAAGCCGCGCCAGACGATGATCGCCAAGGTCACCTATGGCGACGGCACGGTGAAGAACGTGCCGATCATCTGCCGCATCGATACGCTGGACGAGCTCGACTACTTCAAGAACGGCGGCATCCTGCAATACGTGTTACGCGATCTGGCCGCTTAGCGGGAAGGCAGTAGGGCAGTAGGGCAAGGAAGTCGGCCCCCTACTGCCCTACTGCCCTACTGCCCTACTGCCCTACTGCCCTACTGCCCTACTGCCCTACCCGTGGCTTCCCAAAGCGCGCCGCCGCCGCCAGAAGCACGCCGAGCATCAGGCCGTTGAAGATGTGCCAGAGGAAGTGCGTGCCGAGCGGAAAGCTGCCGCAGACCAGTGGATCGATCATCCGGCAGATGACGGACACCACGAAGATCGCCGATCCCGCCAGATTGTACCAGCCGGCGCGATTGCCGCTGGCCGCCACCAGCGCGCCGAAGAAGGCGAGCGCCAAGAACGGCGGCAGATAGCCCGTCGTGCCGTTCGACGCCTGGCGCAGCCAGTCCGGCACGGCGAAGGTTATCGCCCCGGCAACCACATAGAAGACAATGAAGATGGCGATGGCCTTGCCCCATCGCAGGCCGAGGAAGCGACGCAGGTTGAACAGCGTGTAGGCCAGCGTGAAGCCGGCGATCGGCAACACGTCGGCCCAGATCGTGCCCTTGGTGGCAAAGGTGTGGAAGATCGTCGAGCCGATGCCGATCGCTACCACCCACCAGGCCAGCACCTCGGCGAAGGTGCCGGTGCCCAGCCTTCGCACCTCGCGCACGCCCCACAGGCCGGCGGCGATGAAGGCGAGGTTCGTCAGGGCGTTGACCGGCTCGGACCAGAATTCCGGCCCGGTCCGCTCGCAATAGAGGTCGACCGGCGCCAAAAGAGTTTGCCACATCGTGATTGCCGCCCGAATCGGTTTCTATCCTGAAGCGCAAGCCTTCTCCTAGAGCAATTACAGGAAAAGTGTGAAGCGGTTTTCCCGGGAAAAGCGCATAGCGCTTTCCCTTGGAAATTGCGTCAAACCAAAGAGATAGAGCGGTTCGGCGTTTCGGTGAAACGATGAACCGCCCTATCGTGCCGTTGCTGTCGGCTGCAATGGCAAATTTCACCGCAACGTGACTTCCCGTTGACTTCCGCTTCTGCCACATATTTTAGCAATCAAGATAAAGCCGGCACCACCGGCGGGAATCGGAATGGCCATGGCCTCGCGAAAATCATTGTGGCTGGCAGCCTTTGCGCTGGCCTTCTCGGCGTCTGCCGGCGCCGGGTATGCCGGCGAGCCCGACCGAGCCCAGGCCGACAAGCCACAACTCGAAAAACCATTGGGCGTGGTCGAACTGTTCACCAGCCAGGGCTGCAATTCCTGTCCGCCGGCCGATGCGTTGTTCGCCGAACTTGTCGCCAAGGAGGACATCGTCGCGCTCGCCTATCATGTCGACTACTGGGACTATCTCGGCTGGCAGGACACGCTGAGCCGCAAGGAGAACACCGAGCGGCAATATGACTATATGCGTGCCTTCGGCAGCCGCTCCGTCTACACGCCGCAGGCCGTCATCAACGGCCGCGTCCACGTCAACGGCGCCAGCCGCGGCGAGGTCGATGGCGCGCTCGCCCGCATGGCCAAGAGCGGCGAAGGCATGCGCGTCGCCATCAAGGTCAGCCGCACCAGCGACCGGGTGATGATCGACGCCGGCGATGCCGGTAGCGGCCCCAGTGACGCCCATGTCGTCATCGTCTATTTCGACCCCCCGCAGACGGTCAAGATCGGTGAGGGAGAGAACAACGGCCGCAAGATGACCTACTGGAATGCGGTCACCGGCATCCAGACCGCCGGCATGTGGCACGGCAAGGCGCAGCGCTACGAACTGACGATGAGCGAGATAGCCAAGAAGGGCGGCTGCGCCGGGCTGCCGCAGTCGGGCGGCAA
>NZ_RZRQ01000018.1:0-38695 GCF_003997785.1 Mesorhizobium sp. M7D.F.Ca.US.004.01.2.1
TCTGCGTACGCCGATCAATGATCGCGGCGTTTATCCCCGGCCCTTCCAGGACAGGCTGCCGGTGTGGATCGCCATTGGCGGCACGCCACAATCGGCGGCGCGCGCGGGTGCCCTTGGCCTGCCGCTGGCGCTCGCGATCATCGGCGGCGAGCCGGCGCGCTTCGCGCCGCTGTTCGATCTCTACCGTGAGGCCGCCAAGCGCGCCGGCAGCGATCCGGCGGGCCTTGCCACCAGCATCAACGTGCACGGCTTCATCGCCGAAACGACCGAGCAGGCGGCCGACGATTTTTACGGCCCGCAGGCGGAAGTGATGAACCGCATCGGCCGCGAGCGCGGCTGGGGACCGACATCGCGGGCGCATTTCGACCAGTCGCGTGGTCCTGATGGCGCCTTGTTCGTCGGCAGCCCCGAGCAGGTGGCCGAGAAGATCGTTGCTCAGCAGAAGATCTTCGGCAATGACCGCTTCCTGCTGCAGATGGCGATCGGCACCATGCCGCATGCCAAGATCATGAAGGCGATCGAACTCTACGGCACCAGGGTGGCGCCGATCGTACGCAAGGAAACGTCCAAGGCCGCACCGGCACTGGCTGCGCCCGTCGCCTGAGCCAATGGCAAGGCCTACGGGCGCAGGCCTTGCCGGCTAAAGGAACCTTGAAGCCACGTCAGCGTTTTCCACCGACGGATGGCACCAATTGCGGTGCGCCGTTGAGGGACCGTGATGAAAGCCGAACCCGCCGCTTTGAGCACAGGCGTTGCCGAGGTTGACGACGCGCGCGTCGCGGCTCGTGCCGACACGCATCTGATGCGTTCACTGCTGATCGGCATCTTCCTGTTCATGGCCATCTACGCGCTCTACTTTGCCCGCGCCTTCTTCATGCCGGTCATCCTGGCTTTCCTGCTGGCTCTGACGCTGACGCCCATCGTTCGGCTCCTGCGCAAGCACGGTATCCCCGAAGTGATTTCCGCGAGCCTTCTGGTGCTGTTGTCGATCTGCATCTTTGCCAGCGCCGGTTACCTGCTCAGCAGCCCGATCATCGACCTCATCAACAACACCTCGTCGATCGGCCAGCAACTCACCGAACGGCTGGCGCAATTGCGGCAACCGTTCGAGAAGATCATGCAGATCTCGCATCAGGTCGAACAGCTGACCGAGACCTCGCAGGAGCCGGGCATCCAGAAGGTGGCGGTGGCGCAGTCCGGCATCATGTCGGCGGCGGCCAGCAACATCCTGTCGGCGGGAACAAGCCTCACCATCATCTTCGTGCTGTCGCTGTTCCTGCTCGCGTCCGGCACGATGTTCTATGAAAAGATCATCCAGTCCTTCGCCCGTCTCAGCGAAAAGAAGCGGGCGCTACGCGTCGTCTATGACGTCGAGCGCGAAATCTCGCACTATCTGCTCACCGTCACCATCATCAATGCCGGTCTCGGCGCCGTCATCGGCCTTGGCCTGTGGGCACTAGGCATGCCCAACCCGCTGGTCTGGGGCGTGGCCGCGGCATTGCTCAACTTCCTGCCCTATGTCGGAGCGCTGATCACCATCGTGCTTGTCACGATCATGGCGCTGATCAGCTTCGACACAATCGCCTACGCACTGCTGGCGCCGGCCTTCGTGCTGTTGTGTGACATCGTCGAAGGCCAGTTCGTGACGCCGATGGTGGTCGGCCGGCGCCTCGAGATCAACGCCGTGGCGATCTTCATCGCCATCGCCTTCTGGTCATGGCTATGGGGCTTCGTCGGCGCGCTGATGGCGGTGCCTCTCCTGGTCGTCATCAAGGTGTTCTGCGATCATTTCGATGGGCTGAGCCATGTCGGCAATTTTCTCGCCGCGCAGCAGACGACCGTCGTCGAGGAGGACGACAACGCCGACACCGAACCC
Organism: Mesorhizobium sp. M7D.F.Ca.US.004.01.2.1; assembly: GCF_003997785.1. Classification (NCBI taxonomy): domain Bacteria; kingdom Pseudomonadati; phylum Pseudomonadota; class Alphaproteobacteria; order Hyphomicrobiales; family Phyllobacteriaceae; genus Mesorhizobium; species Mesorhizobium sp. M7D.F.Ca.US.004.01.2.1. The sequence continues at coordinate 1,877 of NZ_RZRQ01000018.1, forward strand.
GCGAAAGGTTGATCAATATTTTTGAATTTGCGGCGTCGCCGGGCGCTTCCTACATGCGGTCCTGACACAGGATACCGTTCATGACCGACCTTTCCGTTCTCGATCTGTCGCCGATCATCGAAGGCAGCGATGCCTCGCAGTCGCTGGCCAACTCGCTCGATCTTGCCCGCCATGCCGAGCGGCTGGGCTACAAGCGCTACTGGCTGGCCGAGCATCACAACATGCCGGGGATCGCCAGTGCGGCAACCGCTGTCGTCATCGCCCATGTCGCCGGTGGCACGAAGACCATTCGCGTCGGTGCCGGCGGCATCATGCTGCCCAACCATGCGCCGCTGGTCATTGCCGAGCAGTTCGGCACGCTGGCCGCCTTGCATCCGGGCCGTATCGATCTCGGCATCGGCCGGGCGCCCGGCACCGATATGGGCACGGCCCGTGCCTTGCGCCGCAACCTCGAGGCCGGCGTCGACAATTTCCCGCAGGATGTCGTCGAGCTGATGGGCTATTTCCAGCCGGCCGAGGAAGGCCAGCGCATCCGCGCCGTGCCCGGCGAAGGCCAGAACGTGCCGGTCTGGATCCTCGGCTCCAGCCTCTACGGTGCGCAGCTCGCCGCCATGCTCGGCCTGCCCTACGCCTTCGCCTCGCATTTCGCGCCGGCGGAGCTGGATCACGCGCTGGACATCTACCGCTCGCGCTTCCAGCCGTCCGAGCAGCTCGACAAGCCGCATGTCATGCTCGGCCTCAACGTCTTTGCCGCGCCATCCGACGCCGAGGCACGTTTGTTGTTCACCTCGTTGCAGCAGGCTTTTGTCAATCTGCGCACGGGCCGGGCCGGCCGGCTGCCGCCACCTGTCGAGAACTATGACCGCGATCTCGATCCGATGGCAAAGACCATGCTCGACCAGGCGCTGTCCTGCGCTGTCGTCGGCTCCCCGGAAACGGTCAGGCAAGGCATCGATGCCTTCGTGCGCCGCACCGGCGCCGACGAGCTGATGGTCACCGCGCAGATATCAGACCATGCAGCGCGGGTGCGGTCGTTCGAGATCCTCGCCGAGGCCCATAAATCGCTGTCGCAAGCGGCCTGACAGTCCTGGTACGAGATACTCTTGGCTTGGAAGGTGCGGTCCGCCTCTGCTAAAGGCAGGCCACCCTTCCGCAAGATCGAGCGCCCCCATGAACGATGACCATGACGCCCGCATGCAATTTGCCATCGATCTGGCCCGGCGGGCAGGCGAACTCGGCCTGAAATATTTTCGCGACCTGGAAAACCTGACCATCGAGAGCAAGGGCCACCAGGACCTGGTCTCGGACGGCGACCGCGAGGTCGAACTGTTCATCCGCGCCGCAATCGCCGCTGATTATCCGCAAGATGGCATCGTCGGCGAGGAACATGCCTCGGTTGCCGGCCAGACTGGCTATGTCTGGGTCATCGACCCGATCGACGGCACCGCCAATTTCGTGCGCGGCATTCCGGCCTGGTGCGTGGTGATCGCCTGCACCAGGGACGGGGAGGCCGTGGTTGGCGTCATCCATGAGCCGTCGACCGGCGAGACGTTTCACGGCAGGCTGGGCGGCGGCGCCTTCGTCAACGGCCGGCCGATCAGGACCAGTGCTGCGACCAGCATCAAGGAAGGGTCCGTCGGAACCGGATTTTCAAACCGCGCCGACACCGAAAATATCGCCGTGCTGATCCGCACGCTTATGGTGCAAGGCGGCGTTTTCTTCCGCAATGCGTCCGGCGCGCTGATGCTCGCCTATGTCGCCGCCGGCCGGCTGCTTGGCTATGTCGAAGAGCACATGAACGCCTGGGACTGCCTGGCCGGCATGCTTCTGGTCGAGGAAGCCGGCGGCACCGTCGCGAAACCCGATCCGAAGACGGTGCTGCAGAAGGGCACGCTGGTCATCACGGGTGGCAAAGGCGTCTTTCCGAAACTGCAGGAGCTTTGTTCGGAGGCGTTTGGGCTCTGACTCCGCCGACGAAGTGGGCGCTATGCGCTCACACTCTGTGCCATCGCTCCCAGCGGGCGGCATGAATTGCGGATCATCAGCCGGCCCTTGAGCACCAGCTTGCGCGGCGGCGCGTCCCTGTTGCCGGCGAGACGGTCGAGAAGCAGATTGGCCGCCTGTTCGCCGATCGCCTGCACCGGTTGCGCCACCGTGGTCAGTTGCGGCTGGAACACGTCGGACCATGGAAAGTCGTCGAAGCAGGCAACCGAAATATCCTCCGGGCAGGACAGGCCGATGTCGCGGATCGCCTTCATGGTGCCGATCACCATCGGGTTGTTGGCGGAAAAAATCGCGCTTGGCCGATCGTGCGAGGAAAGCATCTGCATGGTGGCGTTATAGCCGTCGATCTCGTGGAAATTGCCGAAGCGGATCAGCTCCTCCGCGATCGGCAGCCCGGCGGCGTGCAGCGCCTCGCGGTATCCCGCCATGCGGTCATGCATCGGCGAAATATCCGATGTGCCGGTGATGTAGCCAATGCGCCGATGGCCGAGGTTGATCAGGTAGGTGATGGCGTCGAACACCGCGCGCTGGTTGTCGAGCACCACTGTATCGGTGTCGACGCCCTCGCAGATGCGGTCGAGCAGCACGACCGGCACATTGGCGTCGTCGACGATCCCCTTGAGGATCGCGCCGTCGCCGACGCGCGCCACGATCAGCCCGTCGACCATGCGGTCGAGCAGCAGCCGGATCTGGTCGTCCTGGGTGTTCAAATCCTCGTCCGTGCAGCACAGCATGACGGCATAGCCGGCCCGGTCGAAGGCCTGCTGGATGACCGAGACGACATCTGTGAAGAACGGGTTGGTGATGTGCGGCACGGTCAGCCCGATGGTGCGGGTCGTGCCCATCTTCAGGCTGCGGGCGATCGCATTGCGCTTGTAGCCGATATCGCGGATCGCCTGTTCGATGCGCTGGCTGAGTTCCGGACTGACCGTCGCCGTGCCGTTGATCAACGCCGACACGGTGGCGACCGAGACACGCGCCGCCTCGGCCACATGAAGCATTGTGGGTGCGGTGGATCTACGCTGCTTTTTTCGCCCTGACGCTGTCATTTTCGAAACGTTTCGTTACCCCTTGCTGCCAATACCTACGGAATACCACCTTTTTTAGCAAGAATCGAAATGCATCAAACTTCCGTCACCGGATATCGGCTTGACACGATCGAAACGTTTAGATTAGCGTTTGCGGGAAGTTGACGACGACGGAAGGGAGGCCGCCATTGTCATGGAACACGCGAGTTCCCTTTCCCCGGAGCACGGTGCGGCGGATCGGTCAGACACCGTTCTGAGCGCCGAGCGCGTCTCCAAGAGCTTCGGCGGCATCGCCGCCCTGGTCGATGTCGGCTTCGAGCTGCGACGCGGCGAGGTTCATGCCTTGATGGGCGAGAACGGCGCCGGCAAATCGACGCTGATGAAGATACTCTCCGGCGTCTACACCGGCTATGAAGGCACGGTTAGCGTCGATGGCCGCCCCGTCAGCTTCGCCGGCGTGCGTGACGCCGAGGATGCCGGCATCGCCATCATTCACCAGGAGCTCAACCTGGTGCCCGAACTCAGCGTCGCCGACAACATCTTCCTCGGCCGCGAGAAGCTGATCGCGGGCCTGATCGTCGACCGCAAGGCGAGCAGCCGCGCGGCGGGTGCTTTGTTGCAGCGGCTCGGCATCGAACTCGATCCGCAAGCCCGCGTCGGCGCCTTGCGCGTCGGCGAACAGCAGCTGGTTGAGATCGCCAAGGCTTTGTCGATGTCGGCACGCATCCTGATCATGGATGAGCCGACCTCGGCGCTGTCGCCAGCCGAATGCCAGCGGCTGTTCCGCATCATCCGCCAGCTTGCCGACAGCGGTGTCGCCATCGTCTACATCTCGCACCGCATCGACGAGGTCATGCATCTGGCCAGCCGCGTCACCGTGTTTCGCGACGGGCGCCATGTGCTGACCGAGCCGATGGCCAGGCTCGACGAAGACGCGATCATTTCGGCGATGGTCGGACGAAACCTGCTCGCTTCCTCCCAGGAAGAGCGCCACTCCGGCGGCAAGATCGTGCTTTCGGTCGAAAACCTGTCGCTGTCGAAGCCCGATGCGCATGGCTGGCGCACGGTGATCGACGGCGTCGGCTTCGATCTTGCCGCCGGAGAAATCCTCGGCATTGGCGGGCTGCTGGGTTCGGGCCGCACCGAGATCCTGGAAGCGATCTTCGGCTCGAGCGATGGTCGTACCGGTGGCGAAATCCAGGTCGACGGCCGACCCGTGGATATCCGTTCGCCCCGCGATGCAAGGCGGTTGGGCATTGCGCTGGTCACCGAGGACCGCAAGACGCAAGGCCTGCATCTGCAGGCATCGATCACGGACAATGTCGCGCTGCCGCTGGTCGGATCGCTGGCGCGCTTCGGCATCCGCTCGCTGGCCGGCGAACAGGGATTGGCGCGGCAGGCGGTCAAGGCGCTCGGCATCCGCTGCCAGGACATCGACCAGCCCGCCGGCACGCTGTCCGGCGGCAACCAGCAGAAGGTCGTCATCGGCAAGTGGCTGGCGACCAGGCCGAGGGTGCTGTTGCTGGACGAGCCGACGCGCGGCATCGATGTCGGCGCCAAGCGCGAGATCTACGACCTGATCTTCAAGCTGGCGCGCGACGGCCTTGCCATCGCCGTCATCAGCTCGGAACTGCCGGAGCTTTTGCATCTCTCCGACCGCATCCTGGTGATGGCCGACGGCCGCCAGACAGGCATCCTTTCCCGCGACGCGGCCAGCGAGGAGGCCATCATGCGCCTCGCCGCACCGCGCCGAACCATATCGAGACCAGCCGCATGACTGCCCTGAAACTCCTGTCCCGGACCAAGCTCTATTGGGGCCTGATCGCCATCTTCCTGATCGGCGTGCTGGGCTCGCCGATGAGTTCGAAGGGCAACAACATCTTCCTCTCCTACGGCAATCTGCTCGACGTGCTGCGCCAGGTGTCGACCACCGGGCTGATCGCCACCGGCATGACGGCTGTCATCATCACCGGCGGCATCGATCTCTCCGTCGGCTCGCTGATGGCCATCTGCTCGGTGGTCTGCGCCATGCTGCTGACGGTTCCTGGCGTGACGCCGGGCGTCGTGCTGGGCGTGCCGACCGTCGCACTGGTGGCGCTTTGCCTCGGCTTCGTCGTCACCCGCTTCATCTTCCAGAACCTCGCAAAATCCCGAGCCGGCGCCGATCTCGTCCGCGACATCAGGTTGGACGGCATTCGCGGCCTGGTCACGCCCGCCGTCGTCGGCGTGGTCCTGTGCTGCCTGTCCCTGTGGTACCTGCTGCCGCAGATCGGGTCGAAATTCGGCGTGCCTGGCGTGCTGCTGGTGGCGCCGTGTGTCGGCTTGCTGTTTGGTGCGCTCAACGGCTTCATCATCGTTGCCGGGCGGCTGCAGCCCTTCATCGTCACCCTGGCGATGATGGTGACGGCGCTCGGCATCGCCCGGCTCACCGCCGGCCAGAACAATGCGGTGCTGCCGGTCTATACCGGCTCGAATGCCACCGCCGATTTCGAGATCCTGCGCTCGCTGGTGTTCGGCGTCATCCCGATGCCGGGTCTGTTCTTCCTCGGCGCCATCCTGATCTATGGCGCGGTGCTGCGCTTCACGCCGTTCGGCCGCTATGTCTATGCCATCGGCGGCAATGAGGAAGCGGCGCGGCTCTCCGGCATCGCCGCCGGTCGCGTCAAGATCGCCACCTATGCCATCTCCGGACTGCTCGCCGGTATCGCCGCCGTGCTCTATGTCGCGCAGTATAGGCAAGGCAAGCCGGATGCCGGCGCCGGGCTGGAACTGGATGCCATCGCCGCCGTCGTCATCGGCGGCACCAGCCTGATGGGCGGGCGCGGCAGCCTCACCGGCACGTTCTGCGGCGTGCTGATCTTCGGGCTGCTCTCCAACATCCTGCAGCTCCACAACATCAATTCGAACCTTCAGCTGGTGCTGAAGGGGATGATCATCATCGGCACCGTGCTCGTGCAGGAGCGCAATGCCGGTGATCTCCTGGCCTATCTGCGCCTGCCCGGCGGGCAAGCGGCGCACAAGGAAACGACCGCGGCAAAGCGGCCGTCGCAAGAGACACCGTCTCTCAATCTCGGAGGAAACAAGAATGAAACGACGTGACATGCTGAAGCTTGCCGCCATGACCGCGGCACTGCTGACCACCACCGCGCTTCTGACCACCGGCAATGCCTATGCCCAGGACAAGAAGTGGAAGATCGGCTTCTCGCAGGTGACGACCATCGAGCCCTGGCGCGCGCAGTTCAACAAGGACATCCTGGCTGAAGCCGCCAAGCATCCCGAGGTCGAGCTGATCATCACCGACGGCGAGGACAAGACCGAAAAGCAGGTCGCCGATGTCGAGAACCTGATCCGTCAGGAGGTCGACGCACTGCTGGTATCACCGAAGGAATCCGCCGGCCTGACCGGCGTCGTGCAGCAGGCGATCGACGCCAAGATTCCGGTCTTCGTGCTCGACCGCAATGTCGACACCAAGGACTACACCCAGTTCGTCGGCGGCGACAACGCGCTGATAGGCCGCGCGGCCGGCGAATATGCCGTCGAGCTGCTAGGCGGCAAGGGCAAGGCTGCGGGCAATGTCGTCGAGATCTGGGGCGGCATGGGCACCCAGCCGGCGCATGACCGCCATAACGGCTTCCACGAGTTCACCGACAAGGAGCCGGGCATCAAATATCTGCTCGACCAGCAATCGGGCGACTGGAAGCAGGACCAAGCCTATAATCTGATGGCCAACGCGCTGAAGAGCAACGAGAAGATCGATCTCGTTTACGGCCACAACGACCCGATGGCCTACGGCGCCTATCTCGCTGCCAAGGATGTCGGCCGCGAGAAGGACATCAAGTTCATCGGCATCGACGGTCTGCCCAACGAAGGCGTGCAAATGGTGAACAAGGGCGAGCTGACGGCCACCTTCACCTATGTCACCCCCGGCGCCGAAGGCCTGCGCCAGGCGATCAAGTTCCTCAACGGCGAGAAGGTCGAAAAGACCATCACTTTGCCGACCGAGAAGATCACCAAGGAAAACGCCGCCCAGGTGCTGAAGGACAACGGCCTCTGAGCCAAAACGTCCTGCCGGGTGCTTTTTGGCGCCCGGCAGGACGATCTAAGCCAGCTTGGCCAGCAATTTCATGAAGGTGGCGATCTCCTTGGCCGAGAGCGGCGCCAGCGTCTCCTGGGTGATTTCGCGGGCCAGCGGGATCAGGCGCTCGATGGCGTCGCGCCCCTCCGCGGTCAGATTGACCAGCAGCCGCCTTTTGTCGACCTCGTGCTTGGAAAGCTCGACCAGGCCGCGCGCCTTCAGCCGGTCGATGACGCCCTTCACCGTCGCCGCGTCCATGGCGATCAGCGTGCCGAGCTGGTTCTGCGAGGTCTCGCCGACATCGCGCAGCTTGGCGAGTGCGGCGAATTGCGGCGGCGTCAGATCGCCGATATGCGCGGCAAAGATCGAGACATGCCGCTGATGCGCCTTGCGCAGGATGAAGCCGACCTGTTCCTGCAAGAGGTAATCCTGGTCGTCCGGCGTCTCGACCTCGACCAGCTTCAGCAGATTGTCCTCGGTGCTCACCGCAGCCCGTCCCAGGCCTTGATATCCCCGGCGGCCAAGCCACCCATGCGGTCGTGCACGCGCGGGCCGCAGGTCATGGCGAGGCAGAACAGGATCTCGTCGGGGCGCGGGCCATCGCTGATGCCGACTTCCATGGCATCGAAATGGCTGCGCACATAGGCGGCGTTGATGTGGCCGAGCGGCACGTCGAGCTTTGAACCGAAAGCGCCAACCTTCTTCGCCGACGGCACGATCGCCTTGGCGTCGCCGAGCCGTTCGCGCATGGCGTAGCCGCCGGGCACATGCCAGAGTGCACCGTGCTCCAGCTCACCCCCCGTGCCGACAATGGCGCCCTTGCCATAGCCGTCGATCTGTTTCACGTCGCCGCCGAGCGCCGCGATCAGCCGGTCGGCAAGCAGCAGGCCAAGCGGCTTTAGATCGTCCATGGCACTCTGTAGGTCCTCGACATAGCGCCCGGCGAATGGGTTCTTGACCAGCGCCATGGCGGCGGCGCGGCGGCGCGGCACCTTGGCCAGCGGCCCGCCCTCATGGAAGATCTCTTCGGTCAGCACCGCGATCTTGCGGATCGGAAACTCAGGCATGGGCAACTTCCTCCCTCAAACTTTTGTTGGGCGCGGCAAGCGCAACCGAGCCACTGATGCGGATCTCACCGCCAAGAAACAGCGCCGATCCGGCAATCAGGCCGCGCCGGCGAAAATCTTCGGCGACGGCAAGGCCATTGTCCAGCGCCCGCACCACTTCGCCAGGTGCAAGCGTGCCGACGCCATGTGTCACCAGGCGCGCGCCGAGATCGCTGTCAGGCGACAGTTCGTGTGCGGGAATGCGCTTGATGGCCGGATTGCCGGGCAGGTCCACCGCGTTGGCAATGAGCGTCGCCGCCGCATCGGCCTCGGCGCCAGTCCGCGCCAGCACGGTGACGGCGTCTGCAATGCCAAGTGAGAAGGAGCGGCCGCGCCAGCCGCTGGTGGCGACGCCGCGAATGCCATCTTCCGCGCGGATCGTGATCCGGTCGGCGATGCCGTTGCCGGTGCCGGCGATCGCCAAGCCCATCGACTGGCCCTTGCCGATATGGATTGCGCAGTCGCCGCCATTGTTGACATAGGCGCGATCGAGCTTGCGACCGGCAAGCAATGCGGCGAGCATTTCGTCGGCTACCGATCCTGCAACTGCGGCCATCGGTGTTATGAAGCATTCCGCCAGGGGTATGACGGCTGCTTCCATGCGGTGCGCCGTCGGGCCGGCGAAGGTGCGCGGCGCCAGGAAAAACGCCGGGAGCCGCAATTCGGGGAGCTCCTCGACCAACTCCATCAGGATCGTCTGAAAGCGCGTGACGGCTTGAGTGTAGGCAGCACGACACTCATCCGCTTCGCCAAAGGCCTCGACGATCAGGTCGATCGGCCCGTGGTTGAGATGCAGCCGCTTGCCGTCCTGCAGCCAATGCGTTTGCGGGCCGTCCATCATCCGGTCTCGTTCGACGCCGCGCGGCGCAATTGCGCCAGCGGCGGCCATGGATTGCTGGCCGTAGCACCGGTGCCGCGGCGCGGATTGAGGTATTCGCCACCCTTGGCAACGATATCCTCGACGCTGCGGATCTCGGCCTCGTAGCCGCCCAGCCTGATGTAGTCGTCGCGGCGCAAGGTGAATTCGATCGGCGCCACCAGCGCCGGCGTCGGGACATAGCCGAAGGCGCCTTCCGGCACCCTGGTGACATCGACCATCAGCGTGATGCCGCCGCCCGGCCAGACATAGACCGGCGCGCCGCCGACCGTCACATAGGTGGTCAGGCCCTGCACGGAACGGGTGAGGTTGACCGGGTTTTCGGTGACGCCGGCGCGCAGTGAACCGCCGGCGCCGCCGATAAACAGCACGGTGCACAAAGCCGGCTCACAATTGTCCTCGATCAGCCCGACGGACTTTTGCAGCCGTTCGGGAAACGGTTTTTGGACCGGCTTCAGTTCGTCGTCGAGCTCGTAATAGGCGAACTGCTCGCCGGTGGTCGAAACCATCAGCAGCGACAGGCCCGGCCGCGCGCCCTTCTTGGCATTCCACTCGCCGAGAATCGACAGCGGGTCGGAAATGCTGGTGCCGCCCCAGCCCAACCCGGGCTCGGAGACCTTGAAATAGCGGCCCGGCGTCGAACGGCGGCCGATGATTTTTATACCCGTATCCTGCCAGCCCAGCACCTTGCCGGCCTGATGCTCCGAAACGACGCCGGTGATGTGGTCGTCGACCACCACCACCTCGTCGACCAGGCCACGCCATTGCGTGGCGAACATGCCGATGGTTGCCGAGCCGCAGCCGACACGCATGCGGTGTTCCTGCTTGCCGTCGATGACAGGCGGTTTGCCGGCTTCGACTGTTATGGTGGCGCCGCCGTCTATGGCCAATTCCACCGGCTTGCGGTTGCACAGATTGAGCAGCGCGACACAGGTCGCGCGGCCTTCGGCCTTCGAGCCGCCGGTCAGATGATGCACGCCGCCCAGCGACAGCATCTGCGAGCCATATTCACCCGTCGTGACATGGCCGATCGCTTCGCCCGCTGCGCGGACTATTGCCGTCTCGGGGCCGAGATGCCGGTCGGTGTCGATCTTCACCTTGACGCCGCAATAGGAGAAAATGCCCTCGGTGACGACGGTGACGAGATCGACGCCTTCGACCTCCTGGCTGACGATGAAGGGGGCCGGCTTGTAGTCGGGATAAGTCGTGCCGGCACCAATGGCGGTGACGAAGCGGCGCCCGGTGTTGACCAGTTCGCCATCCCAGGCCTCGCCCTCGGCGACGAAGGGCACGATTGCCGCGCCGGTTTCGGCCGCATGGTCGAGGATGGTCAGCGGGTCCATCCGCACGATCCTGCCGCCGACATTGCCGTAGCGGTCGCAGGCGCCGGTGCGGCCATCGGCGATGTAGCACATCACCGGACAGGCATCGCAGCGGATCTTCTCCGCCACCAGCTTCTCGCCGGGGTCATGCGTTTCGAAGCGTTCGGCAAGCTCGCTCATCGGCGTGCCTCCTTTTCGCGGATGCCATCTTTTTCACGGATGCCAGCGCGGATCCGCGTCGGCGTCGCCGGAACCTTGGTGATGAGAACACCGGTGGCATGGCGGATGGCGTTGAGGATCGCCGGCGCCGTCGGGATCAGCACATGTTCGCCCAGCCCCTTGGCGCCGAATGGGCCTTCCGGATCGGGAACCTCGATCAGGATGGTTTCGATCGGCGGCACGTCGCCAATGGTCGGGATGAGATAGTCGTGCAAATTCTCGGTACGGCCGGGGATGTACTCCTCCATCAGCGCCATACCGATGCCTTGTGCGATGCCGCCCTCGATCTGGCCCTCGACCAGCAGCGGGTTGATCGCCTTGCCGACATCGTGCGCGGCGGTGATCTTGATGAGCTTGACCGTGCCGAGCTTGAGGTCGACCTCAAGTTCGGCGATCTGCGCGCCAAAGCCGTAGACGGCGTAGGGTTTGCCCTGTCCCTTGGCATCGAGCGGCAGCGTCGGCGGGTCGTAGGTCTCCTGGGCGCGGAAGACGAAGCCTTCGGCATCCACGTCGAGCGAGGCGAGATCGATACGGCGCGTGGCTTCGCCTTCGCGGATGACGATCGCCTGGCCGTCGAGTTGCAGGGCCGCGTTTCCGGAAACATTGGCAAAGCGCAGGATCTTGTCGCGCAAGGCGCGCCCGGCTTTTTCGGCGGCTTTGCCGGTGACGAAGGTCTGGCGCGAGGCCGAGGTCTTGCCGGCGTCGGGAGTGATTGAAGTATCGGCGCTCTTCAGCTGGAATTTCTCCAGCGGCAGGCCGAGCGCGTCGGCGCAGATCTGGGTGATGACCGTGTTCGAACCCTGGCCGATATCGACGGCGCCCTGGTGCAGGATGACCGTGCCGTCAGCTGCGATGCCGACCCGGATTGTCGACGGGTTGGGCAGCGAGGTGTTGCCGCAGCCGTACCAGCACGACGCGACGCCAACGCCGCGCTTTCTATCCCTGTTGGCACTGTTGAAAGCATCCGCATCGGTCGTGGCGCGCGCCCAATGCGGGCGTAGCGATTCGAGGCATTCGGCAATGCCGACGCCGGAGTCCAGTCGCTGCCCGGTAACCGTTTCGGAACCGTTCCGAAGGCAGTTCTTCAAGCGAAAATCGAGCCGGTCCATGCCGAGCTTGTCGGCCAGCTCATCATAGAGCGTCTCCTGCATGATCGTCGCCTGCGGCACGCCGAAGCCGCGGAAAGCGCCGGAGATCGGCCCATGGGTGTGAATGGCGTGGCCCTCCGCTCGGTAGTTCGGCGTCGCATAGGGCCCGGACGCATGCACCGGCACGCGGTTGGCGACGGTCGGCCCCCAGCTTGCATAGGCGCCGGTGTTGAAATCGCCTGAGAAGATCATCCCGGTAACAAGGCCATCGGCATCGGCGCCGATGGTCGCTTTCATCACAGCTGGATGGCGCTTGGTGGTCGAAATCATCGACTCGGTGCGGGTGTAGGCGAGTGCCGCCGGCCGCCCCGTCTTCAGCGCCACCAGGCCGATCAGCGGCTGCAGCGAAACGTCGAGCTTGGAGCCGAAACCGCCGCCGGTCGCGGTCGGCACGATGCGCACCTTGTCGACAGCAAGGCCGAGCACCTTCGCCGTCTCGTCGCGGTCCATGTAAGGCGCCTGGGTGCAGGCGACGACGACCAGCGTGTCGCCGTCCAGATAGGCATAGCCGGCTTCCGGTTCGATATAGGCGTGCTCGACATAGGAGGTGTCGATGGCGCCAGACACGGTGACCGCCGCGTCGGCAAGCGCCGCTTCCGGGTTGCCGCGTTCGACCAGGCCGGAGGTGAGCAGGTTCGCCGGCCGACTTTCATGGATCAGCGCGGCACCCTCGGCCTGCGCTTCGGCAGGTTGCAGAAAATGCGGCAGTTCGCTCCAGCGGATAGGAAAATCCGACAAATCGAGATCGAGGATCGCCTCGCGCTCGCCGGCGACCAGCGCCACCGCTTCGCCGCGAAGCCGTGAAAACCCTTCGGCCAGCGCTGGCTGGTCGGCGAACGGGCCGATAGCGCCGAAACAGTTCTTCCCCGGAATGTCGGCGGCTGTGAAGACACCGGCGATGCCGGGATGCGCCTTCGCCCAGCCGTCGAGATCGCCGAAGGCGAAGCTGGCGTGATAATGCGGCGAGCGGACCACCAGCACGGCCAGCGCATCGGCGGGGAAGGAATCGCCGCCGAATTTCTCAGCCCCGGTGACCTTCGGCACGCCGTCGAGCCTGATGGGCGAGGAACCGATCGCATGGCCGGATTGAGGCAAGCGGAAATCGAGGCTTGCTGCCTGCAGGGAGGCATCCATCACCGCCGCGATGATCTTCCGGTAGCCGGTGCAGCGGCAGAGAATACCGCCCAGCGCATCCTGCACCTCCGCCTCGGTAGGGCGGGGCTGCTTGTCCAGCAATGCGGTTGCCGCGACCAGCAGCGCCGGCGTGCAGATGCCGCACTGCGCCGCGCCATGGGCAAGGAACGAGGCCTGCAGCGCCGACAGCCGGCCATTGGCGAGGCCTTCGACCGTCGTCACCGACGCCCCGGCGACGGATGCAGCCGGCATCAGGCAAGCGCAGACGGGATCGCCGTCGACCAGCACCGTGCAAGCGCCGCAATCACCGGCATCGCAGCCGACCTTGGTGCCGGTCAGCAGCAATTCATCGCGTAGCACCAAGGACAGTCGGCGCAGCGGCGGTACGTTGACGGAGATGGCGGCGCCATTGACCTCGAAGGCGATGTCGGCTCGTTCTGGGCCGAGAGCAGGCCGAACGGCGCCCGGACCGGGCAGGGCTTCACGCATATCAGGCTGAACTTGGCTCATGCCGCCGCCACCTCGTCGCCAGTCGTTCGCCCCACAGCCGCAAGCACGGCGCGGGCGACAATCTCGCGCACCGCATCGAGCCGGTATTCGGCGCTGCCGCGTACGTCGGCGATGGGTGACAGTTCGCTCATCGGCGCGGCCAGGATCGCGTCGGCAAGTCCGCCGTCCACCGGCAGTCCGCGCAGCGCGGCTTCGACACCGGCCAGCCGCTTGGCCACCACCGAACAGGAGCCGGCGGCGACCGCCGCTTCGGCGACAGTGCTGTTGTCGACGACCAGACGCGCCGCCACCATGGCGATGGAAATGACGAGGTAGCGCCGGGCGCCGAGCTTGACGAAAGCCGACGTGCCGCTGGGCTTCGGCACGCGGATGGCCGTCACCATCTCACCGGGCAGCAGCGCCGTGCGGCGGTTGCCAAGAATGAAGTCCTGCAGCCGCAGATGCCGCGTGGCTGCCACGGAGCGCAGCTCGACCTCGGCATCGAGGACGAGCAGGCCCGGCACGCCGTCGGCGGCAGGCGACGCGTTGCAGAGATTGCCGGCGACCGAGGCGACGTTCTGGATCTGCGCCGAGCCGACCTCTCGCGCCGCCTGTTTCAGCGCGTCGAAGGCCGGCGGCAAGCGATGGCGGATAATGTCGGTCCAGGTCGTGCGCGCGCCGATGACGAAGTGGTCGTCCGTTTCGGCAATGCCGCGCAGCGAAGCCAGACCGTTGATATCGAGAACATTGTCGCGGAAGGGTTTGCTGCCCTGTGCCGGATAGAAGTCGGTGCCGCCGGCAAGGATGCGCCAGGCGCCCTCGCCAAGCAAAGCGAGCGCTTCGTCGACCGAGGTGGGTTTCGCGTAACGGATCACGCTTTGCCTTCCAGAAAAGAGGTCTTCCAGAAACCGGTGTTTCGAAAGACTCTGCCGGCATCGGCGCCGGAAAATTCATTCGTATGCAAATGATATCAAGACGGCAGGAATTGTCAAAGCCGGAGTTTGCGTCGGCTCGGCCGGCACGCATTTGTTAGGTCGCCAGAGGTTGACGCGGCCGGCCATCTGGTCAAGTTTCTGCCTCCGGTCGCGGCAGCGGCATCGAGACAGAGAGAAGGAAGCCGCATGGCCGACGAAGCGCTTGTTGTCATCGACCTGCAGAACGACTTTTGTCCGGGCGGTGCGCTGGCGGTTGCCGGCGGCGACGAGATCGTGCCGTTGGTCAATGACCTGATCCGGCGAACCGACCATGTCGTGCTAACGCAGGACTGGCATCCCGCCGGACATTCCAGCTTTGCCTCCAGCCATCCGGGCGCGCAGCCTTTCACGATGATCGAAATGCCCTATGGCCAGCAGACGCTGTGGCCGGACCATTGCATCCAGGGCAGCCTGGGCTCGGATTTCCATTCCGGGCTCGCCTGGACCAAAGCTGAACTCGTCATCCGCAAGGGGTTTCGGCCTGATATCGACAGCTATTCGGCCTTCTTCGAGAACGACCGCACGACGCAGACCGGCCTTGCAGGCTACCTCCGGGAGCGCGGCATCGACACGCTGACCCTGGTCGGCCTGGCGACCGATTTCTGCGTCGGCTTCTCAGCGCTGGACGCAGTCAGCCAGGGCTTCAAAACCACGGTCCGGCTCGATGCCTGCCGTGGCATCGATCTCAACGGTTCGCTCGAAGCCATGCTGCAGCGCATGCGCGACGCCGGCGTGACGCTCGAAGACCATTTGTCGGATTGAACCGGCCCTTGAGAAAGAACCCCCTCACCCGGATTTCCAACCGAATTGCGAAGAGCAATTCGGGGCAATCCGACCTCTCCCCGAGGGGAGAGGAGATGGCGAGCATCGGCGCCAAGTCTCTTCTCCCCTCGGGGAGAAGGTGGCCGCGTAGCGGCCGGATGAGGGGGCCTTTTTTATATCTGATCCCCCTGCGGGCGGCATGCGTTATGGCTCTCGCCACCCTGCTTCCGGCACAGGCCTTTGCCGCCGAAGACCACGGTCTGCCCGGTGCTGTGATGTCGCTGTGGTGGGCGCTGCCCTTCGCCGGGCTGCTGTTGTCGATCGCCACCGGTCCGCTGCTGTTCCACCATGTCTGGGAACACCACTACGGCAAGATCACGGCCCTGTGGGCGGCGCTGGTGATCGTGCCGCTGGCGCTTGCCTTCGGCATCCCCTCGGCGACCGAAGCTGTGCTGCATGCGCTGCTCACCGAATACATGTCGTTCATCGTCCTGCTGTTTGCGCTCTATACGATTTCAGGCGGCATCCTGCTTTCCGGCAACATCCACGGCACGCCGCTGGTCAATGCCGGGCTGCTGCTGGTCGGCGCTATTCTCGCCTCGGTCATCGGCACGACCGGCGCCTCGATGATCCTGATCCGGCCGATCCTGCGCGCCAACGATAACAGGCCGTTCAACGCCCATGTCGTGATCTTCTTCATTTTCCTGGTGTCCAACATCGGCGGCTCGCTGACGCCGCTTGGCGATCCGCCGCTGTTCGTCGGCTTCCTGCGCGGCGTCGACTTCTTCTGGACGACGACGAACCTCTGGCGCGAGACGCTGTTCGTTGTCGTCGTCGTGCTGGCCGTCTTCTTAGGCATCGACATCATCCTGCATCGGCGCGAGGCTGGCGCGCCGAAGATCAAGGATCCGACGCCGGACAAGACGGTGCGTCTGCGCGGCTTGGCCAACCTTCCGCTGCTGGCGGGTGTGATCGGCGCCATCCTGCTGTCGGCGGCCTGGAAGCCGGGCGTGAGCTTTTCCGTGTTCGGCGTCAGTCTCGAACTGCAGAATCTGGTGCGCGACGCCATCATCCTGGCGCTGGCCATGCTGTCGCTTCCCCTCTCCTACAAGAGCCACCGGGAAGCCAACGGCTTCAACTGGGGTCCGATATCGGAGGTGGCGAAATTGTTTGCCGGCATCTTCATCTGCATCGTGCCGGTCATCGCCATCCTAAGGGCCGGACATGATGGCGCGCTGGCGCCATTGGTCGCCCTCGTCACTTCGCCCTCGGGCGCGCCCAACGATATCGCCTATTTCTGGCTGACCGGTGCGCTGTCATCCTTCCTCGACAATGCGCCGACCTATCTCGTGTTCTTCGAGCTTGCCGGCGGCGACCCAAGGCATCTGATGACGGAATTCGCTTCGACGCTTGCCGCGATCTCGGCGGGCGCGGTGTTCATGGGCGCCAACACCTATATCGGCAATGCACCGAACTTCATGGTCTACGCCATCGCCCGACATCGCGGCGTGAAGATGCCGGGCTTTTTCGGCTATATGGCATGGTCGGGCCTGGTGCTGATCCCGATATTTCTGGTTGCGGGCTTTCTGTTCTTTGGGTGATCAGCCCACGCCGACATAACGGCGAACCGCCGACGGGTCGGCGCGCAATTCCTCGACATCGACCGTCTCGCGATTGCGGCCGTTTTCGATGAACGCAACGCGGTCGGCGACCGAAAGCACCGCATCGACACGCTGTTCGACCAAAATGGTCGAAACACCCATGTCGCGCAGCTTCGACACCGTCTCGCGGATCTTGGCGATCATTGACGGCATCAGCCCTTCGGTCGGCTCGTCGAGCAACAGCACCTGCGGCTCGAGGCAGAGTGCACGCGCCATCGCCAGCATCTGCTGTTCGCCGCCGGACAGCGTACCGGAGCGTTGCCTGAGCCGCTGGCGCAGCAGCGGGAAGAGATCGAGCACGGCCTCCCGCGTCGCCTTGCCCTTGCCTCGCGCCATCAGGCCGATCTCGATGTTCTCCGCCACCGTCATTTCAGCGAACAGCCGCCTGCCTTGCGGCACATAGGCGACGCCTGCCTTGGGCACCTCGTGCGCCGGCAGCCCGGTCAACTCTTGGCCAGCCAGTTTGATCGAGCCGGCGCTTGAGGGAACCAGCCCCATTATGGCTTTGAGCGTCGTCGTCTTGCCGGCGCCATTGCGGCCGAACAGGCACAGCACCTCGCCTTTGTTCAGCACCAGGTCGAGCCCATAAAGCACCTGGACCTCGCCATAGAAACAGTCCAGCCCCGAAATGGTCAGTGCTTGAGACTTCGCCCCGGCCTGGCTTGTTTCGGTCATGGGGCGGTCCCCAGATAGGCTTCCTGCACCGCCGCGTTGTCGCGGATCGCTTCGGGCGTGCCTTCAGCCAGGATCTTGCCGGCATTGAAAACGGTGATGCGGTCGGCGAGTTGCATGACGACCGGCATGTTGTGCTCGATCAGAAGCACGGTGGCGTTTTTGGCGATCTCGCGCACCAGGGTGATGAAATTGTCGATCTCGCTGTCGGCCAGGCCTTGCGTCGGCTCGTCGAGGATCAGCAAACGCGGCTTCAGCGCCAGGCCCATCGCCACTTCCAGCAGGCGTTGATGGCCGTAGGACAATTGCCCGGCCGGCATGTGGGCACGATCGGCCAAGCCGGTGCGTTCGAGCGCCGCCATCACACCTGTCCGCACCGCGCCCTTCGAACGGCCATCGCTCAATGTCCGCTGCACCGGCAGCGCGACATTGTCGTAGGCGGAGAGATTGGCAAAGACGCTGGTGATCTGGAACGTGTAGGCGATGCCCTGGCGCACCCGGATATAGGCCGGCAGGCCGGTGATGTCGGCACCGTCAAAGACGATCATCCCCGATGACGGCTGGATGCGGCCGCTGACCAGGCTGACGAAGGTGGTTTTTCCCGCCCCGTTGGGGCCGATGACGGCGCGGATCTCTCCCGGCATCAGGGCGAAGTCGACGCCGTCGACAGCACGCAGGCCACCGAAGTTGCGCGACAGGCCCTTGGTGGTCAAAAGCGGCATCATGGCAGCCACCCAAGCCAGCGCTGGCGGATGCTGCCCAGAATGCCTTTGGGGAAGAACAGCACCAAAAGGATGAGCGCGATGCCGACGATCAGCAGATAGGCCGAGGTGTAGCCGCTGGTGATGTCGATGACATAGTACATGAACAGCGTGCCGATCAGCGGCCCAAGCGTTGTGGCAGCACCCCCGAGCAGCACCCAGAGCAGCGGCAGGATCGAATACTGCACCGAAGCGAAGCTCGATCCGACATAGCCGAACAGCAGCGCATAGGCGGCGCCCGAGGCCGCGCAGATGGTGCCGGAGACAACGACGGCGGCGAGCTTGTTGGAGAAGGTATCATAGCCGAGCATCTTCGTCCGCTCCTCGTTCTCGCGGATGGCGACTAGCACGCGGCCATATCTGGAGCGGACGATGGCTGATGTGATGAGCAGCACGATCGAAAACAGCCCCAGCGCCGTCATGTAACGCACGGTTGGATTGGTGAGCTCGAGCGATGTCGCGCCGAGGCTGAGCACCCGCGCTGGCTGCGGCACGACCATGCCCTGGTCGCCGCCGGTCCACGTCGCAAAATAGAGGATGAGCAGGTAAAAGACCTGGGCGAACATCATGGTGACGATCATGAAGGCGACACCCGTGGTGCGCAGCGCCAGCAGGCCGATCACCAGCGCCAGGACAGCGCCGCAGGCAACTCCGCCGAGGAAGGCCAGAGGGACGCTCCAGCCAAGCTGGATGACGGCAAGGCCAGCACCATAGAGCCCGGCGGCGAAGAACATGGCGTGGCCGAGGCTGAGCAGGCCGACATAGCCGAACAGCATGTTGTAGCCCATGGCAAAAACCGCCAGCACCATGATGCGGGCAAGCAGGCCGTGATAATACTCCGGCAGCAGGAAGCTCAGCACGAAGAGCAGCGCGATGACGCCGAGATGCAGGGTATAGGCCTTTGCCGGCGAAGCTTCGCTCATCGCGATGCCGTCCCGAACAGGCCTTGCGGGCGGAACACCAGCACCATGGCAACGAGCAGCGTGGCGATGATCTTGGCCAAAGTCGGCGAGAAGAACATCGAGATGATGCCGTCCGACAGGCCGATCAGCACGGCGGCGACGACCGTGCCGCGCAGCGAGCCGAGGCCGCCGATGATGACGACGATGAAGGAGAGCAGCAGCGGGTCCTGCCCCATCAAATAATGCGCCTGGCTGATCGGCACGATCAGCACTGCGGCAATGGCCGCCAGCATTGCGCCGAGCGCGAAGACGCCGCCATAGACACGGCCGACGGGGATGCCGAAGGCCTGCGCCGTCTCGCTGTCATACTGCGTGGCGCGCATGATGAGACCGATCCTGGTGCGCGTCAGCACCAGCCATGTCGCGATCAGCAGTAGCGCCGAAGCGGCGATAACAGACAGTTTGTAGCCGGAGTAACCGAACCACGGCAAAAGGATGCGGTAGCTGAACGGCGGCTCGACTGGCCGCGCCTCCGGACCGTAGAAGGTCAGCGCCAGCTGCTGGATGATGTAGAGCATGCCGATCGTGGCGACGATGGTGGCTTCCGGATTGTAGTTGAGCCGGCGCAGCACCAGCCGCTCGGCGACCAGCGCAATGGCGCCGACGATCAACGGCGCAATCACCAGCGCCGCCAGGAAGCCGAGCGCCGGATGGCCGCCGATCGCCGTGGTGATCGCCCAGGCGAGCACGGCGCCGAGCATGAAGAACTCGCCATGCGCGACATTGACCACCCGCATGACGCCGAACACCAGCGACAGCCCAAGCGCCGTCAGCGCCAGCACCGCTGAGGTGACGAGGCCTTCGAGGGCCGCGAGGAGGAGATGGGGACCGAAGTGCATTCAGGGCGCCCTTACCCTCCCCCTCGTGGGGAGGGTGACCGCGAAGCGGTCGGGTGGGGGGTGGGGCATGGGCCGTCACGACCCCCACCCCGTCTCATAGGCTTCGCAAAAATGCGAAGCCTATTCGCCGACCCTCCCCACAAGGGGGAGGGTAAGGCGCCTCACAGCGCCTGCGTCGTATAATCCCCTTCAGCCTCGTAAAGACCATCCTCGATCTTGGTCTTGTGCACGACCTTGAGCTTGCCGCCTTCGACCTTGGAGATGTTCTGGATGCCAAAGCACTGGTGGATCTTGCCGTTGAAGGTCTTTGGTCCCTGCGGATGCTCGGGACCTTCCGCGAATGCAGTCAGGGCTTCGGTCGCCTCGACCAGCTTGGCGCGGTCTTCCGGTCCCTTGTAGCCGGCGTCTTCCATCGCCTTTTTGACGACGTAGAGCGTTTCCCAGCAGCCGAACATATGGGCGGCGGTGGAGACGTCCTTGGGGTCGCCGACGGCGGCGCCATTGTCGTCGATGCCGACGGCGGCGCGGTAGGCCTTTTGCGCCTCGGAATCATCGGCCTGCGCGTAGCGCGGCGAGCCTTCCCAGAAATGGCTGCCATCGAGGAACTCCAGCCCGGGGCTGTTGATATCGGTGGCTTCGAGCGAATCGATGAAGCCGAACAGCTGCGGCCGGTTGGAGCCGTAGAACTCGCCGAGCTCCTTGACGAAGGTAAGCACGGCCGGGCCGACCATGACGTGGTAGATCACATCGGTCTCGGCCGGGATCTGCGGGAAGTATTTGGTGAAGGACGATTCCGTCGGCGGGATGGCGATCTGCGCGATGACATCGGCGCCTTGCGCCTTCAGTGCCGGCGGCAGGTAGTCGCGATGATCGTAGCCGAAGGCGAAATCGGGGAAGATCTGCGTCACCTTCTTGCCTGCATTGGCCGCGATCCACGGCGCCATCGACTGGATCTGGCTCTTCACGTCGGTGATGCCGGGCTGGAAGACATAACGGTTCAGCTTGGTCGAGGCGACATGGTGGCCTTCGCTGACGACGAAATAGGGCATCTTGTTTTCGCCGGCCGCGGGCGCCGAGCCGATAACGACATGCGAGAACAGCGTGCCGAAGACGATGTCGGTCTTGTGCTGGGTGGCGAACTTGCCGACCACTTCGGCGCCACGGCCGGGATCGGTGCCGTCATCCTCGATGATCACCTCGACCTGGCGGCCATTGATGCCGCCGGCGGCATTGATCGCCTTGACCGCGGCGGCCGTGGTCTTCTCGTACCAGCGGCCATAGGCGGCGCCGATGCCGGTGCGGTGCGACTGGAAGCCGATCTTGATCGGCGCCGAACTCTGCGCCTGGGAATAGCGGACGAAGCCGGGAGCAACGGCGAGGCCGGCGCCCGCGGCCAGACCCTTCAGCGCCGTTCGGCGGGTGAGGGCAGTCTTGGAGGTGAGGCCAGTCTTGGAGAGGTCGAAAAATCCGTTCTTGTCAGCCATGTTCGTTCCCCTGTTTTTCAGTCTTGACCAACGATAAGGCGGCTTCGGCATCCTCGCTCAGAGGACGCAAAAAATTGCATGTGTACAAACTAAATCACCAAAGCCTTGGTGTGGCAAGCGAGCTTCCCCAACGATATTGAGGTCGCCCTTTTCTCATCCGACGGTCGGCGTGGCAAGCAACCAGAGGCCGAAGACCGTATAGGCGATCATCAGCAAAGTGAGCGGGAACTGGCTGAGCGCGGCACAGGCAGGCTGCGGATGCAGCCGCCAGGCGAAGCCGTGGGCGACGAGGACTGCGAGCACATGGCCAAGGATGATGGCGCCGGCCTGGACATTCCACAGCCACCACGCCGAGCCCGCCCCGGCAACGATGCCGGCCTCGATCTGCATGTCGGCGGTGCCGAACAGGTTCCAGCCCAGTGCGAACGGATCGGACAGTGCGGCAAGCGCATATTGGCCGTCGACGAGCAGCGCCGTCAGATAATGCGCGACATGGTAGGCGAGCGCGATCGGCACGATCGACCAGACCAGCAGGCCTGCAGCCTGGCCGAGGGGGTGATCGCTGCCGGTGAGACGCTGGCCGAGCCAGACGGCAAGCAGGAACACAGCCGCCAGCAGCGCGAATGTCAACACGAGCCCGAAAGTGCCGCCGCCGATCATCGCGGTGCGGCCGGGAAATTCGAGCGGATTGATGCCGAACAGGCCAAGCCAGAAAAAGGTTTTCGATAGGCCGTCGAAGGAGACCGACGATAGAGCCAGCAGCAGAAAGGCGATGCCGCTGGTCGGCAGCGGCTCCGCGGCGAGCAGTTTGGCGCCCGGCCAGCAAAGTGCAAGCCGACCGTTCTCGTCGCGCTCGACGATGGCGAAACGTGCCACCATCGAGAACAAGACGGACAGAAATTCCCCGCTTCTGCTCCATTGCCGATGTCCGAACGCCAGCATGGCCAGGAAGGTGAACAGCCAGTAGAGACCGGCGGCCAAGGCCAGCCGCGCCGGATCGTCGGGCGCCGGATCGATGAGTTCGAACCAGGCAAAGGCGAAAAACAGCAGGACGGCCGGCCAGCAGCCGAGCCATCGAGGTAGACGCCATCCTCCTTCATCATTTGCACCGAACAGGCGCGAGGCGAGACGCCACGGGCCAACCCAGGGGTTCAGCCATGACCAGAGATCGCCGAAGACGCCCTGCAGCAAGGTGATGCCAGCCCATAGCAGGGTCCAGATCACCAGAGGCAGCGGGTTGGAGAGCGGATCGCGACTGCCGAAAAGGCCTGCGGCGATGAGAATTGCAAAGCCGGCAAAGGATATCAGGCTGATCGCTGTCCGGAGGGCGTCGCCAAAGGCGAAGAGCGGCAGGCACCGGCGCCAGAAACGATCGAGCCTATTCGCCGGCAGCAGCGCCAGCA
This sequence comes from Mesorhizobium sp. M7D.F.Ca.US.004.01.2.1, assembly GCF_003997785.1. Lineage (NCBI taxonomy): Bacteria > Pseudomonadati > Pseudomonadota > Alphaproteobacteria > Hyphomicrobiales > Phyllobacteriaceae > Mesorhizobium > Mesorhizobium sp. M7D.F.Ca.US.004.01.2.1. The sequence continues at coordinate 24,797 of NZ_RZRQ01000018.1, forward strand.
CGAGGAAGCTGATGGCCACGGCAAAGGCGCCGCCGACCAGATAGTAGCCGGTGGGTAACAGCAGGACGTGGCCACGGTCGGAAGCGTGGGCCAAGGCGGGTGTGGGGAGGAGGATCAACGAAGTGACGAGGCAAATGAGCGGGATTCCCGCAGGGCGGCGTTCTACGACGCCCCCCTCTGTCCTGCCGGACATCTCCCCCACAGGTGGGGAGATTGGCAGTTCGGTCGATCGGCGCTTTTCTTGCGATGTTGAAAATTGGCGAAAGCGGAGATGAAGGCGGATCTCCCCCCAAGTGGGGGAGATGGCCGGCAGGCCAGAGGGGGGCGCCAAGGAACTCATCCTATCCAGATTGCCATCTTGGCTGGCGTGGCCACCCCTCACACCTTGACCAGTTGCTCCACGCGATCCTTCTCGCCAAAAATCCGCAAATAGCGCTCGATCTCTTTCTCATCACCCGTCGCCTTGGCCGGGTTGTCGGAAAGCTTCACCGCCGGCCTGCCATTGGCCTCGGTGACCTTGCAGACCAGCGATATGGCGTCGAGGCTGTTGGTTTCCGTCGGCGCGCAGCCTTCGAAATCATTGGTGAGGTTCGTGCCCCAGCCGAACGACATGCGCACCTTGCCCTTGAAGTGGCGGTAGGTCTCCTCGATGGTTTCGACCTCGAGCCCGTCGGAGAAGATCAGCAGCTTCTGCCGGGGATCCTTGCCCTTGTCGCGCCACCAGGACAGGATTTTTTCGCCGCCTTCGATCGGCGGCGCGCTGTCGGGGCGAAAGCCCGTCCAGTCGGCCACCCAGTCCGGCGCGTCGCGCAGGAAGGAGGCGGTGCCGAAGGCGTCGGGCAAGACGATCAGCAGATTGCCGCCATAATAGCGCTGCCAGTCCTGCAGCACCTTGTAGGGTGACTGTTTCAGTTCCTTTTCCGAATTGGCGAGGGCGGCGAACACCATCGGCAGTTCATGCGCGTTGGTGCCGAGGGCTTCGAGGTCGTTGTCCATCGCCAGAAGCACGTTGGAGGTGCCGGTGAACGCCTCGCCGATGCCTTCCTTCAGCGCTTCGACGCACCAGCGCTGCCACAGGAAGGAATGGCGCCGGCGCGTGCCGAAATCGGAGATGCGGATGCCGGGCAGCGCCTTCAGCCGCTCGGTCTTGGCCCACATCTTGGCCTTGGCGCGGGCATAGAGCACATCGAGGGCGAACGGGCCGAACGCCCGCATGGCCGCGCGCGAGCGCAATTCGTTGATGATCGCCAGCGCCGGGATTTCCCACAGCGTGGTGTACATCCACGGCCCGCTGAAGGTCAGCTCATACTGGCCGTCGCGCTTCGACAGCTCGTATTCGGGCAGCCGGAAATTCTCCAGCCAGGCGAGGAACTCCGGCTCGAAGATCTGCTTGCGGCCGTAGAAATTATTGCCGCCGAGCCAGATCATCTCCTTCTTGGAGAAGCGCAACGTGCGGGCATGGTCAAGCTGCTCGCGCAGTTCGCCCTCATCGATCTCGTTGGCAAGGCGCACCGAAGTTGTGCGGTTGATCAGCGAGAAGGTGGTGTCGACCTTGGGATACATGCCCCAGATCATCTGCAGCATCAAAAGCTTGTAGAAATCCGTATCGAGCAGGCTGCGCACGATCGGATCGAGCTTCCAGGTGTGGTTGTAGACCCGCCGCGCAATATCGGTCTTAGCCATGTTTCAACACCGCCTTCGCTGCCTGCCATCCACAACCGCGACAGGCCTCATAGCATCGAATTGGCCAAAGCGCTGCCCGGTTTCAGGCTGGCCCGACAAAAAGAAAACCCTGCATGGATTGACGATCACCGACGGTCGCTGGCAAGCACGGGCCGATCTCAGCTTCCGGTCTTCGCGCCGATGACCCTGAGCGCCGGACGCTTGCGGCGGCTGACGATGCGGCCCGCCACCGGTGCGTCGGCGCGGCCGTCATCCCCGGCCTTCTCGGCAAACAGCCAGTCGATGAACACCTGCACGATCGGCGTCGCCCGCATCTCGTTGCGGCAGACGACATAGAAATCGTCGACCGCCGGCACCGACAGGCTGAACGGCGCCACCAGCATGCCCCTGGCCAGCAGCGCGCTTGCCGTCACCGAATCGCCCAACGCCACGCCATGGCCATGCACCGCCGCCTCGGTCGCCATGCGCGCATCGCCAAGGTGATGGCGGCGGCCCCGCTCCAGGTCCAGCGCATCGGCGGCCGCCAGCCAGGTGTGCCATTCGCGGCCGTCGTCGCCATGCAGGAAGACATGGTCGGCAAGGTCCCTGACGCTGCGGATCGGGCGGTTGTTGATCAAGGTCGGGCTGACCACGGGAAACAGTTCGAGGCCCGACCATTTGCGCATCCAGCAATCGGTCCAGCTGCCGTCGCCATAATGCACGCAGACATCGATGGTCGGCGCCCGCAGATCCTTGGGATCGTTGGAAGGGATAAGTGTCAGCCTTATGTCGGGATATTGCGCCATGAAACTGCCGAGCCGCGGTGTCATCCACAGCAACAGCAGCGCGGGCACGCAGGAGACTGAAAGAGTGCCGCTGCTCGCCGGCCTTGTCATGCGCTGGGTGGCGGCTGCGATGCTGTCGAAGGCGGTCGATACCGCCGGCAGCAGTTCGGCGCCGTGCGGTGTCAGCTTGACCCGCTGGCCGACCCGCTCGAAAAGCTTGACGCCGAGCGAGTGCTCGAGCGCCTTGATCTGGTGGCTGATGGCGCCATGCGTGACATTCAGCTCACTGGCCGCCTTGGTCAGCGAGCCATGCCGGGCCGTTGCCTCGAAGGCGCGCAGCGGATTGAGGGGCGGCAGGCGGTTGGTCATGAGCATCCATTGAAGCACGATCCCGAAAAGTGGAGACCGGTTTTCGGATAAGATCGTGCTCAGAGTTGATTGTGAGATTTTCTCACAGAAAACACCCTAACAATATCAATTGATTTTTCAATGCCGCTGCCAGACACTTGAGGCCGGAACAGCATCAAGACGTGAAATCTGCAGGCAGCCAGCGGGACAGCGACCCGGCCGGATGACGGTCAGTTCGCCAGGCATCGCCAACGGCCGCACTGCATCAGCCCGCAGGAGGAGTGCAGATGGGTTACGATCGCGGCAAGCTCGACGCGTTGCGTCGCAAATATGGTGAAAGCCATGGCGGCGAAATGTTCGACCCGAAGTTCCGCAAGGTCGCCGACAAGATATTTTCCAAGAGCGGCACGCGGCTGGCGCCCTATTCCGGCATTCCGACCTTCCTCGCAGCGCCCTACCGCGAAATATCAGCCGACAATCCGGATTTCGGCGATTTGCAGGTGGCGATGATCGGCGTGCCGATGGATCTCGGCGTCACCAACCGGCCAGGCTCGCGTTTCGGGCCGCGCGCTCTGCGCTCCATCGAGCGCATCGGTCCCTACAATCACGTGCTGGAATGCGCGCCGACGCATGAGCTCAGGGTCGCCGACATCGGCGATACGCCGTTCCGCAGCCGCTACCGGCTGGAGATCAGCCATGAGGATATCGAGCGCCGCACCAACCAGATCGTCGATGCCGGCGTCATCCCGCTTTCGATCGGCGGCGACCATTCGATCAGCCATCCGATCCTGAAGGCGGTCGGCAAGAAGGCCCCGGTTGGCCTGATCCACATCGATGCCCATTGCGACACCAGTGGCCTGTTCGACATGACCAAATTCCACCATGGTGGGCCGTTCCGCAACGCCGTGCTTGACGGCGTGCTCGATCCGACACGCACCATCCAGATCGGCATCCGCGGCTCAGCCGAATATCTGTGGGAGTTCACCTACGAGTCCGGCATGACCGTGGTCCATGCCGAGGAGGTGACCGGCCTCGGCATTCCCGCCATCATCGAGAAGGCGCGCAAGATCGTCGGCGACGGCCCGACCTATGTCTCCTTCGACATCGACAGCGTCGATCCGGCCTTCGCACCCGGTACCGGCACGCCGGAAGTCGGCGGGCTGACGACGCGCGAAGTGCTCGAACTGCTGCGCGGCATGAAGGGCCTCAACATCGTCGGCGGCGACGTCGTCGAGGTGGCGCCGCAATACGACGCCACCACCAACACGGCGCATGCCGCCGCACAGGTGCTGTTCGAGATACTGAGCCTGATGGTGTTCAGCCCGGCGATAACAGGCAAGGGAGCCTGACGTTCAGAAAAGCAAAGGCGGCCGCCGTGCTGGAGCCGACGGCCGACCCAAACGAACAACGCGTCCAGACAGGGGAATAACAATGACAATCCGCAAGACATTTACATCCATTGCCACCGTGCTGATGCTTGGCACGGCCGGTTTCGGCCTCGCAATTCAGGCCGCCAGCGCCGATGCGCTGGCAGACATCACCAAAGCCGGCGCCATCAATGTCGGCGTCTTCGCCGATTTTCCGCCCTTCTCCTCAGCCAGCGCCGACATGAGCCTCAAGGGCTATGACATGGACGTCGCGCAATACATTGCCGACACGCTCAAGGTGAAGCTCAATCCCGTCGCCGTCACGGGCCAGAACCGCATCCCGTACCTCAACGACCACCGCGTCGATATCCTGATGAGCGTCGGCTATTCGAAGGAGCGTGAGCAGGTCATCGACTTCGCCGCCGCCTACGCACCCTACTACATCGCGGTGATCGGTCCGGCCGCGATGGCGGTCAAGGGCAAGGAAGACCTTGCCGACAAGTCGATCGCCGTCAACCGCGGCACGCTCGAAGACACCTCGCTCACCGAGGCAGCCCCCGCGTCGGCCGACATCAAGCGCTTCGACAACTACAATTCGGTGATCCAGGCCTTCATCTCCGGCCAGACACAGCTGATGGTCGTCGGCAACGATGTCGGCGCGCAGGTGCTGGCCAAGCAGGACGCGCTGAAGCCGGAGCAGAAGTTCCAGCTTCTGACCTCGCCTTCGCATATCGGCCTCAACAAGAACGAGGACAGCCTGAAGAAGGCGGTCAACGATGCCGTCGCCAAGATGCTGGCGGACGGCAAGCTGGACGAAAGCTCGAAAGCCTGGCTGAAGACGCCGCTCAACCCCGACAACCTCAAGGATTGAGTTTCCGTGGCCTTTGCCTGGCTTCCGGGTGCTGTCGGCGACATCGCGCGCGGAGCACTCACGACGATCCTGTTGATCGCCGTGACCACGCTCGCGGGAACGGTCCTCAGCATCCTGGGCGCCGCCGGACGCCGAAACGGCCCGGTGCTGCTCAGGCGGGCCATCGCCTGGTATGTCGAAGTCATCCGCAACACGCCGTTCCTGGTGCAGCTCTTCTTCATCTTCTTCGGCCTGCCCAGCCTCGGCATCAGGCTCGATCCGGTGCTGGCCGCCATCCTGGCGATGACGCTCAATATGGCGGCCTACACCATCGAGATCGTCGGCGCCGGGCTTGACGCTGTGCCTGGCGGGCAGACGGAAGCAGCCCTGGCACTGGGCTTGAGGCCACGCCAGGTATTCATCAAGATCGTGCTGCCGCAGGCACTCAAGGTGATCTTTCCGGCGCTGACCAGCCAGATCGTCATCATGATGCTGGAGTCCGCGGTCGTGTCGCAGATCGCGGTGCGCGAGCTGACCTACGAGGCCGACATGCTGCAGGCACGCACCTTCCGCTCCTTCGAGACCTATTTTGTCGTGACGATGGTCTATCTCGTCCTGTCGATGGCACTGCGCCGGCTGCTGGTGACAGGCGGACGCCGCGTCCTGGGGGCTGGTGTGTCATGATCGAATTCACCTTCTGGGACATCGTGCGCAACCTGTTGCTTGCCGCCCGCTGGACGGTGCTGTTGTCGCTGGCCGCTTTCATCGGCGGCGGCATCGTCGGCCTGATCGTCCTGTTCTTCAGGATCGCCAAGAACAAATGGAGCCGGCGCATCGCCTCCGGCTACATCGCCCTGTTCCAGGGGACGCCGCTCTTGATGCAACTGTTCCTGATGTTCTTCGGCCTGCCGATGCTCGGCCTGCGCATCGAGCCATGGACGGCAGCGGTGCTCGGCCTCACCTTCTTCGCCAGCGCTTATCTCGCCGAAATCTGGCGCTCCGGGGTCGCGGCACTACCATTGGGCCAATGGGACGCCGGCGCCAGCCTCGGCCTGCACTATCTGCAGGAACTGCGGCTGATCATCCTGCCGCAAGCCTTTTCGATCACCCGCGCGCCGACGGTCGGCTTCCTGGTGCAGCTGATCAAATCGACGGCGCTGACCTCGATCATCGGCTTCGAGGAGCTGGTGCGGACCTCCAACGCCATCAACAATGCGACCTTCGAGCCGTTCAAGGTCTATGGGCTTGTGGCGCTGATCTTCTTCGTCATGTGCTTTCCGTTGACGCAATACGCGCGCAAACTCGAAAAGCAGATGCCGGCGCGCTGAGCCGAAGGCATGTTGTGTTGACCACCACCAACGGCGACTGCAAGCTAGGAAGCTGTGCTTCCGGTTAGCGTTCGAATGCCTCCTTTGGCCATTTGATGACGTTAGGATTCGTCAGCTTCTGACCCAAGGAGACGCTCACAAGTGAAAGCGCGCACGACTGCATTGTGCCTCATGTCGGCCGCCTTGATCCAGAATTGCTTCGCCCAATAGCAGACATTCGAAAGCAGCACTTGTTGGTCGGCAGAGCGCCACAGAACGAGACGTTGTCAGGCGTACCGCCCATGGCCCCGAAAACCATGAACGCACGGACGCGCGCCGAAGCGCGGAGCTTTCTAGTCCCGAGCTTTGGGGGTAGAGAGTGTGTGCGGGATATCTCCGCAGCTATGGAGGTGAAGCGGGGCGACCGATGACAACCTTTGTTATGGTGCACGGCGCATGGCATGGGGGGTGGTGTTGGCGCAAGCTCGCTCAGTCACTGAAGGTGCCGGGCAGCGATCTGTATACCCCCACGCTTACCGGTCTCGGTGAGCGAGCACATCTCGCCTCTCCTGACATCGACCTGGAAACGCACATTTGCGATGTGCTCGGTGTGTTGGAGACCGAGGACTTGCGAGACGTTGTCCTGGTTGGACACAGTTACGCCGGAATCGTGGTCTCGGCAGCCGCGGACAGGGCGGCCGGCCGGGTAGCGCGAGTTATCTATCTCGACGCCATCGTCCCCCGCGACGGCCAGTGCCTGTACGACTGTGCATCGGCGCAGGCCAAGGACTATTTCGAGGAGCAGGCGCGCGTCGGGGGTGAGGGCTGGCGCATCCCCGCCAGCGCGGCGACCGTGCAATTCCTCGGGTTGAAGGAGGAGAAGGACGTAAGCTGGGTAATGCCGAGGCTTACCGCGCACCCGATCCGCACCTTCAGGGAGCCGGTCAAACTGAGCGCGAGTTTCCCACAGGTGCCGCGGACCTACGTCAATTGCATCGGCGACAAAGCACTTGGCCAGCCAAAGAGCGCGCAAGCCGCTGATATCGAAGACTACCACGAGTTGCGGACAGGACACGACGCCATGGTGACCGCACCAGACGATGTCGCCGAGTTGCTGAGCCGGATCGCGGAGGACACCACCGCCTAGCCTGGGGCTTCGGAGGACGCGCAGCAATCTGCTCGAAACTGAACGGCCGCTCGGCACAATTGTGAAAGACGCCACTTAGCCAACGGCGACATTGGTCAAACTGCGACGCCTACCGAAGCTAGGCCAAGGACAGCTTTTGCAAATTGGCTGCTTAAAGCGGTCAGACTGTTGCCGGCCCCTATTGAGACGTTCATTGCTTCGGGACTAAGCGTCGGCTTATGGCGCTTAGCGAAGGTTTCGCGGCATTTTCTGGAGGCGCCGTTAGTGAGCCACAATGTGGGACATACATAAAGGCCGCCCCGGCACCAGCCGTTTCGCTTTCAATGTCCCAACGCCAATGGCGGCGCCAGGCGATCCCGCCGCAGCCAGCGCCCGAGAAGCAGGGCCGCCACCACGGCCAGCCCAGACGACAGGCCGATCCAGATGCCGACGCCATGCAGGCCGAAATGGAAGGCGAGCAGCACGCCGAGCGGCAGGCCGACGCCCCAATAGCCGATCGCGGCATAGATCATCGGCACCTTGGTATCGTGCAGGCCGCGCAGCATGCCGGCGGCCACCGCCTGCGCGCCGTCGAAGACCTGGAACAGCGCGGCGAAGGCCAGGAACGACACGGCAAGTGCGATCACCCTGGCATTGGCCGGATTGCCCAGATCGATGAAGGCGCTGATCAGCGGATGCGGCCAAAGGATCATCACCAGCCCCATCAGCGCCATGAACGAGACGCCGATGACAAAGGCGGTCCAGCCGGCGCGCGAAACGCCTTCCGGATTGCCGGCGCCGTGCGCAAGGCCGACGCGCACCGTCACCGCCTGGTTGAGGCCAAGCGGCACCATGAAGCTGATCGAGGCGATCTGGATGGCGATGGCATGCGCGGCCAGCGAATCCGCGTCGATCAGGCCCATCAGCAGGGCGGCCGCGTTGAAGATCGTCACCTCGAAGGCGAGGATGCCGGCAATCGGCAGGCCGAGCCGCAACAGGCCCTTGAAGCGTGGCCAGTCGGCGCGCCAGAAACGCCCGAACAGACGGTAGCGCCGGAACTTCTCCTCCAGCATCACCACGACAGCCATGCCGACGAACATCAGCGTGCTGGACAGCGAGGTCGCAAGGCCCGATCCGGAGATGCCCATGGCCGGCACGCCGAGATTGCCGAACATGAACACCCAGTTGAAGAAGACGTTGCAGGCGACGGCGACGAAGACGATGACCAGCGCCCAGCCCGGCCGTTCCAGTGCCGAAATGAATGAGCGCAGCACGATATAGCCGTAGAAGGGCAGCACCGCCCATTCGAGCCAGCGCAGATAGATGCCGGCCTGATGCGCCAGTGCCGGCTCCTGGCCCATCGCCAGCAGAATGGCTTCGCCGTGCCAAAGCACGAGCCAGATCGGAATCGAGATCAGGATCGCCAGCCACAGGCCCTGGCGCACGGTGCGGCGCAGGTCGCGCACCGAATAGCGGCGGCGGCCAAGCTCGGTGGCGATCATCGGCGAGGTCGCCAGCATCAGGCCGAGGCCGAAGATCAGCGGCATGAAATAGAGGTTGGCGCCAAGCGCGCCGCTGGCCAGCGTATCCGGGCCCAGACGACCCATCATCATGACGTCGGTGGCCGTCATCGCGGTCTGGCCGAGATTGGTCAGCACCATCGGCCAGGCGAGCGCTAGCGTCGCCCTGATTTCCTGACGCCAAAGATTTTCCGGCGCGCGAGCGCCGGCTTCGATCGCAGACATTGTTCCGCTCTTTCCAGGTACGGCACGTCGGCAAGGAGCCGGAAGCCGCATATCAAACGGCAAAACCTTCGGTTTCGCGGCGTTTGCGTCAGCTTTTGTACGAAACGCGACATGAAGGCAAGAGACGACGAGCAGGAACGGATTGAGCCAGGGACCGGCCCAGGGTCTACTTTATCGCGTCCAGCATCTGCCGCTGGCGGTGCATCTCGAGGAAGACCTTGTAGTCGCGGTCGAAACGCCCTGATGACTTCGGGTTCGACGCGCGCGTCCTGCCGCCTTGCTGCATGGCAAGACAGGCCGCATTGAGGTTGGGAAACAGCCCGGCCGCGGTAGCGGCAATCATGCCGGTGCCGAGCAGCACCGCCTCGTCGGCCTGCGGCTCGATCACCGTGCAGCCGGTGGCGTCGGCATAGAGCTCCATCAGCAGCGGGTTCTTGGTGTGACCGCCTGTGACATGCAGCGTGTCGATCAAATAGCCATTCTCGTTCAGCGCCTCCAGCACATGGCGCACGCCGAGCGCGATGCCGACGGCGGTGCGCCAATAGAGTTTGCACAGGCTGTCGAAGGAGGAATCCAGCGTCAGCCCGCTGACGACGCCGACGGCATGCGGATCGGCGAGCGGCGAACGATTGCCGTGGAAATCCGGCAGCACATGCAGCCTTGCGGCCAGGTTCTCGCCTTCGGAGGCGCGCAGTTCGGCGACACGCCCGGCGATTTTGGCATGCATGGCGGCATCCGGTTCGCCGCCGGCGCCGTGCCAGCGGATGATGTGGTCGAGCAGGGCGCCGGTTGCCGACTGGCCGCCTTCCGACAGCCACAGCTTCGGCAGTGCCGCGCCATAGTACGGCCCCCAAACACCAGCGAAGGGCTGTGGATCGGGCGACATCGCCATCACGCAGCTCGACGTGCCGGCGATCAGCGCCAGGTGGCGGCCGATATCCTTCTCGTCGCCGGCAAAGCCGCCGAGCACGCCGAGCGCGCCGGCATAGGCATCGATAACGCCGGCGCCGACCCGGCAGTTTTCGCTCAGGCCAAGCTCTGCCGCCGCTTGCGCTGTCAGGCGGCCGATATCGGTGCCGACCGAGCTGGCCCTCTCGGGTAGATTGCCATGCGCGAAAAGATCGTCGAGGCCGACGAGCGCGAAGAAATCGCGCCGCCAACCTGTTTCTTCATGCGCCAGATAGGTCCATTTGGCGGTCAGCGTGCATTGCGAGCGGGCCAGCGAACCGGTCGCTTGCCATGTCAGGAAATCGGTGAGGTCAAATAAATAGCCGGCTTCATTCCAGGTCTTGGGCAGGTTGCGCTTCAACCACATCAGCTTCGGCGTCACCATTTCCGGCGACATGACACCGCCGACATAATTGAGCACGGCGTGGCCGCTTGCCGTGCATTCGTCGGCCTCGGCAATAGCGCGGTGGTCGAGCCAGACGATGGTGTCCCACCGCCTGTCGCCGGTGACCGAGACACTGAGCTGGCCGCCATCCACACCCCGCACCACCAGCGAACAGGTGGCGTCGAAGGAAATGCCGACAATCTCCTCAGGTGCGACGCCGGCCTTTTCGCGGGCAGTGCGCACGGCGGCGCAGACAGCCGACCAGATATCGCGCGAATCATGCTCGGCGTGGTCTGGCTTCGGCTGGTTCATGACGATCGGCCGCTCGGCGCGGCCGAGCAAGCTGCCACTGGTGTCGAGAATGCCCGCGCGAGCGCTCCCGGTGCCGACATCGACCGCGCAAACAAACTGTTTCGTCAAGATGCTCTAACTCTCGCTCCCAGGCCTGCAATCAGATCGGGCAATTGCAGCATGTCAGCGAATATAAAGTCCGGCTCACTCGACGCAAGCCGCGCTTTCAAGGCCGGGTTGCCGGCATGCGAGCCGCCGGTGAAGGCAAACACGCGCATACCCGCCGCCCGCGCAGCCGTGATGCCGGCCGGGCTGTCCTCGACGACGAGGCATTTGCGCGGATGGGCTCGCATGCTGGCGGCGGCATGCAAGAACAGGTCAGGCGCCGGCTTGCCGCGCGGCACCATGGCGGCGCTGAACAGATGCGGCTCCATCAGCCCAAGCAATCCGGTGACGTCGAGCGCGTAGCGGATGCGGTCGAGCGTGCCCGAGGACGCGACACAGAACGGCAGCCCAAGCCTTGGCAGCATCTCCTTGACGCCGGCGATTGGCTTCAGTTCCTCGCGGAATTTGCGCATCAATTCGACGCGCATCTCGGTTAGGTGGCTGTCGGTGATCTCAAGCCCGAAGTCGCGGCCGAGGATCTCGCGCACGCTTTTCATGCTCTTGCCGAGGAAGTGCTCGTAGGCGGCATTCTCGCCGACGTTGCCACCGGCGAGTTTGATCATGCCGAGCAGCGCCGAGACGGAGAGCGCCTCGCTGTCGACCAGCACGCCATCGCAGTCGAAGATGACCAGTTCAGGCGTCATGGCGGCGAATGGCTCTCAGAGCTTGCCGGCGAGGTAGCGCGTCAGCGTGGCGCGCGTGCCGTTTGCCCACAGCCCGTTGAGCGCATGGGCGAAGGCCTCGACAAACGCCGTCGCTCGGCCGACATCGCCGTAGATGTCCTCCATGGCAAGCCAGGCGGCGGGCGCGTCCTTTGCCGCCTTTGCCGTTGCTTGCAGCCGATCCCAGCTCGGGTCGTTGGGCTCGATGACGGCACCGCTGTCGGTCGTGCCGAAGCAGTAGCGGCACCAAAGCGCCGATTCCAGCGCCAGGCCGGCGACGCTTTTCCCGGCCTTCAGCCGGTCGGCGATGGTCGGGATGATGAATTTCGGCTGGCGGTTGGAGCCGTCGAGGCAGAGCCGGCGCACCGTGTCGCCGATCTTGGGATTGGAGAAGCGGCTCTCGATGAGTTGGTAATAGTCTTCCAGAACCGTGTCCGGCACCGGCGGCACGGTCGGGATGATTTCTTCCCGTTCGAGCTTGGCCAGAAACCCGCTCACCAGCGGCTCCTGCATCGCCTCATGCACGAAATGGATGTCCATCAGGCCGGCCGGATAGGCAATCGTCGCGTGGCCGCCATTGAGGATGCGGATCTTCATCAGTTCGTAGGGCGCGACGTCTTTGACGAACTGCACGCCGACCCTTTCAAGCGGCGGCCGGCCATTGGTGAAATGGTCTTCCAGCACCCATTGCCGGAACGGCTCGCAGAACACCGGCCAGTTGTCTTCGAGGCCAAAGTCCTTGGCCAGGATGCCGCGTTCGCGGTCGGTAGTGGCCGGCGTGATGCGATCGACCATGCCGTTTGGAAAAGCGACATGCTCGCTGACCCAGTTCGCCAGATCCTCGTCGATCAAACGGGCCAGACCAATGACGCCGTCGGAGGTGACATGGCCATTGTGAGGAATGTTGTCGCACGACATCACCGTGAACGGCACGGTGCCCTCGTCGCGACGCCGGACCAGCCCGGCGAGAATGATGCCGAACACCGTCTTCGGCGTGGCGCCCGGTTGGGCGTCCGCGACGATGTCGGGATGGGTCGGGTTGAACACGCCGGAGGCCGGGTCGATGAAGTAGCCGCCTTCGGTGATGGTCAGCGAAACGATCTTGATCGCCGGGTCGGCCAGCCGTTCGATGATACCGGCCGCATCGCCGGGCATCAGGAAGTCGATCATGGCGCCGGTCACGCGGGCGCTCATATGGCCGCTGTCCTGCTCGACCACCGTGGTCAGCCAGTCCTGCTCTTCCAGCTTGGCGCGGCCGATCTTCTCGCCCTCGAACACGCCGGCGCCGACCAACGCCCAATCGTGGCCAATGCCCGAATTGAACAAATCGTCGAGATAGACGGCCTGATGCGAGCGATGGAAATTGCCGACGCCGAAATGCACGATACCGGCCTTGAGCGTTGCGCGGTCATACTTCGGACCGGCGACCTCAGTGGGCAGCTTGGATAGGTTTGAGGACGAGAGTTTCACGGTCATCTGTTTTACCCTTTGGCCGGGTTTCGGCCTTCGTTACTCCCTCTCCCGGTCTTCACGCGGAGAGGATAGGGGGGAGCACATCTTGCGAGGTCGATGCGGCCTCTGATGTCGGCCTCTGCTCCCCGCGGAGGGACGGAGAGCAGAGGCCGGTCCCCGCCCTCAACTCATCCACTGGCCGCCGTCGACATTGTAGGTCTGGGCGACGATGTATTCGGCGTCGCTGCTGGCGAGAAAAACCGCCATGCCGGTAAGGTCCTGCGCCGTGCCCATGCGGCCGTACGGCACCGCCTCGCCAACCAGCTTCTTCTTCTCGCCCCTTGGCCGGTTTTCATATTTGGCGAACAGCGAATCGACATGATCCCAGTGCTCGCCGTCGACGACACCAGGGGCAATCGCGTTGACGTTGATACGGTGCTTGATGAGGTCGAGCCCCGCCGACTGGGTCAGCGAGATGACAGCGGCCTTGGTGGCGCAATAGACGCCGACAAGCGCCTCGCCGCGTCGCCCGGCCTGGCTCGCCATGTTGATGATCCTGCCGCCCCGGCCAGCGGCGATCATCGAGCGAGCAGCCGCCTGCAGCATGAACAGCGTGCCGGCGACATTGACGGAAAACAATTTGTCGTAGCTTGCCTTGGTGATCTCGACGATCGGTGCCAGATCGAACAGAGCGGCGTTGTTGATCAGGATATCGAGGCCACCGGTCTTCGTCTCCACCGCTTTCACCGCCGCCTCGATCGAGGCGAGGTCGGTGACGTCGAGCTTGACAGCATAGGCCTTACCGC
>NZ_RZRQ01000190.1:0-11830 GCF_003997785.1 Mesorhizobium sp. M7D.F.Ca.US.004.01.2.1
CATGTAGACGCCGTCGGGGCTCGGGAAATTGATCTTAACCGACGCCATCGCATTGCCCGCGCCCGGATCCTGGCGGAAGCGATACTTGGCGGCGTCGTCGGTCGACCAGTCGACATTGAGCGGATCGACTTCGCTGCCGTCCGGCGCGAACAGGCGGATATGGCTGTCCTTCAGATAATCGGGATTCTTCCGCATCAGCGGAATGATGTCCTTGCGCACGATCGAGACCGGCGCATTCCAGTACGGATTGACGATGATCTCGTTGATCTTGGAATTGACGATCGGCGTCTGGCGATCGATCTTGCCGACAATCGCAGTATGGCGAAGCACGACGCGGTCGTTCTCGACCGCTTCGACCTGCGCCGCCGGAATGTCGACCAGCACGTAGCGACTGCCCAGCGTGCCGGCCTTCTCGCGCAGCCGCTGCAGATTGGTCTGCAACTGGCCAAGCCGGATTTGCGCCGAGACATTCATCGCCGCGTAGGTGTATTTGCCCATCGAGCCGTCTGCAGGCAGGCCGTGACGCAACTGGAAGCGCTTGACCGCCGAGTCGACGTAGGAGTCGAAAGCTGTCGAAATGCCGGCGCTCTGCGAGAGGTCGCCAGAAACCATCAGCCGCTTGCGCAACGGCACCACATCAGGATCATCGACGCCGAGCTGCAGTTTCTTGGTCGCGGGAACCTCTACCCAACCGCCCTGCCCGGCAATGTTCTGATATTGCGCGACCGCCTGTTCGGTGAAAGCGACGGTCTGTGGGCTGAAGATCGGCAGCGTCGAGGCCACCTTGCCGCCCTCGCTGGCGCGGGCGTCGAACTGGTCGTCCCAATTGCCGCGCGCCGAGGATTTCAGGATATCGCCGATCACGTCCTGCGCATTGGCGCCGCCGGCAACCACTGCGGCTGCGAGCGCGGAGGCTCCGGAAAGGAAAAAACGGCGGCTGGTTTTCATGGACGTTCCAGACATTCTTGTAGCGTTCGATCTACTGCATTCGGTTATGGGGCGATCTTGCCCGCACTCTAGAATTGGCAATCTTAACAATTAGCCAACCATTGTCCGTATCAGCTTGGCCACAAACGCTCGAGGCACGATACGGGTTCCGGGTGAACGCACGGCCTTCACCACAGCATCACCGGCATCCTCGGTTCCATTGGAATATGGCGGCAACGTGGCCTTGCGCCCAAATCCGCCCGGCTGGCTTTCCGAAAAGAACGGTCCGTGCTTTTTTGGTATCGATCGGCGATTGCCGACCACAAGTTTTGCCGATGAGCCACAAGCCCCTGATACTACAGTGACAGCTCGCCCAACGCGAGGAACGAGGCCATGCCTGGTGCCATTGCAGTCATCGCGACATTAGCCTTGGCCGGAGGCCCGAACGGCAGCCCACCGACGCCGGAGGAGATGGTCGCCTATTTCGTGCATGGCCTCGAACAGGGTGCGATCCCCAGATACGGGCAGCAGACCGACCAACCCTTCAAACAGGTTTCCCGATCGCCAGCGGTCTTCACCAGCACCGGCCCCAACGAGGTCGGCGACAAGATGGAAACGCTAAGGTTCACGGTGACGAAGCTCAGCGACTGCACCTACAAGGCCGAGCAGCAGTTCGAGGAGGACGGCGAACCCTATTATCGCCTGGCCTACACGCTGGACTTGAGTGCCGTTACGGCCATTGGCTTCGACAATCCGCCGGCCACCATCTCGCTCAAGGGGTTAACCAAGAGTTGCACGACCAACACCGAAGGCAGTTGCGATCCGACCAGGGAGCCAGAAGCAATCGGCCCGTTCTTCGGCGAGCCGCGCCAGGCCGAACAGGCGCTTGCGGTTTTTCACGAGAAACTCTGCCCGCTGAAGCCGTAACCGAGACGACGGCTGCCAAAAGAAAAGGCCGATGCCTTTCGGCACCGGCCCTGACTGAAGGTCGACATTTCGGCCGCGCTTCTGTGGCGCGGGCCGGATCTGATGCGGCGCCTTACATCCGGTAGGCGATGGTATCGTTCCAGAAGCGATCGAGCCGCTGCAGGGCGCGGTTCATCTGCTTGAACTCGTCGGTGTTGATGCCGCCGACCTGTTCGATCGAGCCGACATGACGCTCGTAAAGGCCGGCGACGACCTCGGCCACCTCGTTGCCCTTCGGCGTCAGCGAGACGCGGACCGAACGGCGGTCGATGCGCGAGCGCTGGTGGTTGATGAAGCCGAGATCGACCAGCTTCTTCAGATTGTAGGAGACGTTCGAGCCGAGATAGTAGCCACGCGAGCGCAGTTCGCCGGCGGTCAGCTCGGAATTGCCGATGTTGAACAGCAGCAGCGCCTGGATGGCATTGATGTCGGAACGGCCGTTGCGGTCGAATTCGTCCTTGATCACATCAAGCAGGCGGCGGTGCAGCCGCTCAACAAGCTGCAGCGATTCCATGTACAGGGAACGGATAGCCTCGCGGCGATCGTCGGATACGTTGGCGGTCTTCGCCGCCGGACGCGAATTGATCATTGTCTTTGCCTCTCGTTTGTCGCCCTGGTGATTTTTTGTTTTTCACCTTGATCGCGACACTATCGAATACTCATAAAATTCGACTTAAACGCTAGGGCTAACAAGAGCTTACCGGTAACAGGTTTCGAAAGAGGCTTAACGAACGGTCACCCGAGCAAGGATAATTAACCTAAAGATTTCGGCAACAATTGAGGGGCCGAATCGAGGCAGAAGCCAGGTCGCCAATGTGCTCAAGGACTTAGTGGCGGACAGGGCGCTTCTGCAGGTAGATGACGACGCGGAAGACAATGTAGAGCACCGCCACCGCGGCATGCGAGACGACAATCAGCATACGGTGGCCGAAAAGCTCGGGAAAGCCGGCATACATGACGGTCTCGGTCACCGCGCAAATGAACCAGATCACCGGCCCCCAGGACGCCAGCATCCACAGGCCGGCAGCGGCGAAGGGAAAGAACACGGCGAGCACCACGGCCGCCACCTGCCAATGCACGGGCATCAGGTCGAAACGCCACAGCGAGCCCGGATAAAAGCCGATCAGCTTGATCCAGTAGAGAATGCCGAACAGCAGGCAGTAGCCCGATATTACGCGCTGGAACCAGGCGAAGATCACCTCCACCCCGGAGGGCTGCAGCACGACACGTCGGGAGGTCACTTCGCTCACAGCTCGAGCTCCCTTTCGCCCAGCGGAGCGAAATAGGCGTCGACATCGGCATCGCTGACCGCACCGAGGCTCGCCGGCCGCCACTGCGGCTTCGAGCCCTTGTCGATGATGGCGGCGCGAATGCCTTCGTAGAAATCATGGCCGGCCAGCATCCGGTTGAGGATGCGGAACTCCATCTTCATGCATGCTTCCATGGACAGGGTCAGCCCGGCGCTGATCTGACGCCAGGCGACGCGCAGGCTGGTGGGCGAGCGGGTGAGGATTGTCGCCAGCGTCTTTGCCGCGAATTCGTCGGCGCCTGCTGCCCGCTCCAGGCTGTCGATGACGCGTTTCAGGGACGGTTGCGAAAAATGGCTCGATATCGCCTCCAGCGTCGGCCTGTCGGTCTCTCGCCTTGCCTGGATGAAGAAACCGCGCAGCACCGATTCCGGGTCGCCGGTCAGCGTCAGCCGGTCGAGGAAGCCGCCCTGGTCCTCGGCCTTGATGGTGTGGGTGGCCAGGCCCGACCACAGGGCGTCGCCATAGCGGATGCGATTGCCGGTCAGCGCCAGATACATGCCGAAAGAGCCGCCGAGATCAGGCAGCAGGTGGCTGCCGCCGACATCGGGGAAAAAGCCGATGCCGACCTCCGGCATGGCGAACTGGGCATTCTCGGTCATCACCCGATGCGAGCCGTGGAAGGAAATGCCGACGCCACCGCCCATGACGATGCCGTCGATCAGGGCGACGTAGGGTTTCCTAGAGCTGTTGATGCGGGCGTTGAGCCGGTATTCGTCGGCGAAGAACTCGACCGGCGGTTTTCCAGCCCGGCCGGTCTCGTAGACATGCAGTATGTCGCCGCCGGCCGAAAAGGCCCTGCCCTCGGCCTTGACGACGATGACGTCGATGCCTTGATCGGTCTCCCAGGCGCAAAGAGCAGCGTCGAGCGCCCTGATCATGCGGTGCGTCAAGGCATTGAGCGCCTGCGGCCGCGTCAAGGTGACGACGCCGGCCCGACCCAGATGTTCGAAGCGAATCTCGTCGCCTCCGCCAAAATCCATCGTGAAAGAATCCCTCCCCCGCGCCGGCGGGACTGAAGTGCTAAAGCGTGGCGCATGGGTGCGTCAATGCCAAGCCCGGCTGCTATCCTTTGCGTCCCGGCCAAATGGGTGCAACTTATCGGTCTGTATGGCTCAAGGGTGAGCGCCTGGCAGAGATGGAGGACCCGTGGCCCGCATGCCTTTTCGACGCTATGCCAGGCAATAGCGGAAGGCCGCTACCAACGACCCACGGATGCATACGAGCACTTGACCGCGCACCCTCCAACGGACTTCAGGAAATTGGTTGAGGACGCTGCCGGCTCCGCGGGCTGAAGCTGAAACTGAGCCGGCGTCGCGGTCTTGGCCACCGGCGGCACTCGGTGTTAGAGATTGGCCGCCAAGCCTCGAACCGGACGGTGAGCCATGCCGCAGTTTTTGCGCCTTGCCCTTGTTCTGTGTGGCCTGCTGGCCATCTGCGTCGCCAATGGACCGGCCAGGGCAGCTGATATCGAAGACCTCTACAGCTCTCAGACCATCGTCAACGGCAAGTACGAGAAAAACCGCCAGGCCGGCTTCAAACGCTGTCTCGACGCGGTTCTGGTCCGGGTTTCCGGCGATCAGCGCCTGCCGGCGAAACCGGAGATGGTGGCACTGCGCGACAAGGCCGGCAGCTTTGTCGCCAGCTTCGGTTACCGCGACCGTATGGAAGGCATTCCCAACCATGACGATCAAGGCACGTACGATCGGCCTCACAATCTCTACTGCCACTACAAGCCGGCCACCATCGACCCGGTGCTGGCTTTGCTCGGCAGCAGGCCGTGGCTGACCGAGCGGCCACGGCTGGCGGTGTTTTTGGCGACCGAGCGCGGTACAAGGCATTTCGCGCTCGATGCCAATGACGAGCGCGGCGTGCTGATGCGCGAATCGTTCGGCAATGCCGCCGCGCCGCTGGCCATGCAGGTGGCTTTTCCCACGGCAGCGCTGCTGTCGCAGGCCGGATTGGCCGATCAGGCGCTTCGTAACACCGAGATGACAAAGCTCGATACCATTGCGAAGAAGGCCGGCGCCGACCAGGCGCTTTCCGGCAGCCTCGTCTGGAGCGACAAGGAGCTGGGCTGGATCGCCGACTGGCGGCTGGCCATGGCGGGCAAGACCTATATGTGGCACGTGCGCGGTGTCAGCTTCGATGAGGCTTTCCGCGTTGCCATGCGCGGCGCGGCGCAGATCCTGTCGGGCAATGGGCAACCAAAATAGGCCTCGACCGGATCGCTGGCACAAACGTGTCGCATTGGTCAGCGGCAAGGGCTCGTGGTAAAAGCCGCCGATCTGGAGTTTTGGCGATGAACAAATTCACCCCGACAAAGCCAGCCGGCGCGCGCAGCGTCGACGACATCACCGGCAGCCGCCGCTTGCGCCGCATGCGCAAGGCCGACTGGTCGCGCCGTCTGGTGCAAGAGAACAGGCTCTCGGTCGACGACCTGATCTGGCCGATCTTCGTCGTTGACGGCAAGAATATCCGCGAGCCGATCGCCGCCATGCCGGGGGTCTTCCGCCTGTCCATCGATCTCGCCGTCAAGGAGGCCGAGCGAGCGGCAAAGCTCGGCATTCCGGCGCTCGCCACCTTCCCCAATGTCGACATCTCGCTGCGCGACCAGACCGGTTCGCACATCCTCAACCCGAACAACGTCATCAACCGCGCCACCCGCGCGATCAAGGACGCGGTGCCGGAGATCGGCATCATCACCGACGCCGCGCTCGACCCGTTCACCAGCCACGGCCATGACGGCATCCTGCGCGACGGCATCATCGTCAACGACGAGACGGTGGAACAGGTGACCGCCGCGGCCGTCATCCAGGCGGCTGCCGGCGCTGACATCATCGCGCCGTCCGACATGATGGATGGCCGCATAGGCGCCATCCGCGACGCGCTCGACGCCAATGGTTTCCAGGATGTGGCGATCATGTCCTATGCGACCAAGTTCGCCTCGGCCTTCTACGGTCCCTATCGCGAGGCGGTCGGCACCGCCGGCCTGCTCAAGGGCGACAAGAAGACCTACTACATCGACCACGCCAATTCCGACGAGGCGGTGCGCGAGGCCGAACAGGACATCGCCGAAGGCGCCGACATGCTGATGGTCAAGCCCGGCCTGCCCTATCTCGACATCATCCGGCGGCTGAAGGATGAATTCCAGATGCCGACCTTCGCCTACCAGGTGTCGGGCGAGTATTCGATGATCAAGGCCGCCGCCGCCAATGGCTGGATCGATGGCGAGAAGGCGATGCTGGAATCGCTGCTCGCCTTCAAGCGCGCCGGCTGCGACGGCATTTTGACCTATTTCGCTCCCGAAGTGGCGGAACTGCTGAAGGGATAACTTCTCTTCCGACGATGATCGGTCGCGGCGAGCAAATGCCGGCGATCCGCCTCGGCATCCCTGACAATTTCCGACGTCCGGCCGGGAGACCAGAGCGAGGGTCGCTAGACCATTCGCTTCGAGGCTCGTTTGTACCTAAAAAATACCGCTTGCAATTCGCAAGCAGCTTACTACAAATAACCGATTGCAAAATACAACTGGCTATCGAGGAGGCTCTCATGTCCAAACTTCGTGTCAACGCTTTCAGCCTGTCGCTCGACGGCTACGGCGCCGGTCCCGATCAGAACCTACAAAATCCGCTCGGTGTCGGCGGGGAATCCTTGCACAAGTGGTTTGTCGACACCCGCACCTTCCGTAAGATGGTGCTCGGACAAGATGGCGGCACCACCGATATCAACGAGGCGTTCGCGGCGCGCAGCTTCGAGAATGTCGGCGCCTGGATCCTCGGCCGCAACATGTTCGGGCCGATCCGCAGCGAATGGCCTGACGACAGCTGGAAGGGCTGGTGGGGCGACAACCCGCCCTACCACGTGCCGGTTTTCGTGCTGACCCACCACAAGCGCGAACCGATCGTCATGGAGGGCGGCACGACATTTTATTTCATCACCGACGGCATCCATTCGGCGCTTGAACAGGCGAAGGCGGCGGCTGGGGGCAAGGATGTACGGGTCGGTGGCGGTGTCGACACCATCCGCCAGTACCTGCAGGAAAAGCTGATCGACGAGATGCACCTGGCGATTTCACCGGTGCTGCTCGGCGCGGGCGAGAACCTTTTTGCCGGCCTCGATATGGTGAAGCTGGGCTATCAGTGCAGCGAGCAAGTGGCGACTGCGCTTGCCACGCATGTGGTGATCAAGCGGGCGTAGGTGGCGAAGCCCTCGGCGCAAGCTTCTTTCTCCCCGTTCTACGGGGAGAAATGCCCGGCAGGGCAATGAGGGGCAACGCTACCTTTGGAGACTAGCAGCAAGCCGCCAGTGGCAGCAAATTGGGCTCAATCGCCAACGCCGGCGCCGCCCCTCATCCGCCCTTCGGGCACCTTCTCTCCGTGGAACGGGGAGAAGAAAAAAGTGCTCAGTACTTCTCCGGCACGTAGAGTTCGCGCGGCAGCGTCTGGCGCTCGTATTCGGGATTGAAGACGCGCTCCGGCAGCGTGATCTCTTCGTGTGGGACCTCTTCATAGGGCATCTGCTGGAGCAGGTGGTCGATGCAGTTCAGCCGCGCCCGCTTCTTGTCGTTGCCTTCGACGATGAACCAGGGGGCCTCCGGGATGTTGGTGCGCACGAAGGTCTCTTCCTTGGCCTTGGTGTACTGCTCCCAGCGCACGCGCGACTGCAGGTCCATCGGCGACAGTTTCCACTGCTTCATCGGATCGTGGATGCGCATCAGGAAGCGCATCTGCTGTTCTTCGTCGGTGATCGAGAACCAGTATTTGACCACGGTGATGCCCGAGCGGACCAGCATGCGCTCGAATTCCGGCACGTCGTGGAAGAACTCTTCCACCTGATCGGGCTGGGCAAAGCCCATCACCCGTTCGACGCCCGAGCGGTTGTACCAGGAGCGGTCGAACAGCACGATCTCGCCGCCGGCCGGCAGATGCGGCACATAGCGCTGGAAATACCATTGCGACTTCTCGCGTTCGGTCGGCGCCGGCAGTGCGACGACACGGCAGATGCGTGGATTGAGCCGCTGGGTGATGCGCTTGATGACGCCACCCTTGCCGGCCGAGTCGCGCCCCTCGAAGATCACCACCAGCTTCTTCTTGTGGTAGGCGACCCAGGACTGCAGCTTGATCAATTCGGACTGTAGGGTGATCAGCTCGCGAAAATACTGCATGCGATCGATCGAAGGCGGATGCGCGTTCTTGTAGATCTTTGCGATCTCCATCGACAGCGCCGGCTCCGACATTTCGAGCTCATAGTCCTCGTCGAGCGTGTCGGCGAGCTCGGCTTCAAGCCAGTCCTTGGCAGGAGAATTCTGTTTTAGCTCGGTCATCTCAGCTGCTCCGCTTGCAAGCTCTGTCGATCCATGTCCGGCGTCGCAAACTCCCGGCTTATGGCCCGGAACGGCAACACCCTGAGCCGACTTCAATATAGGCCGGCAATGACGGTTTTATTGCAGCCCGAGCGTGATCACCGCCGCTGTCAATCCAGCGAGGCATGATCGATCCGTCGTCGTGGCATGGAGACAAGTCGCCCAAATTGTCCTACAAATAGCAGCCACATTCGGGGCCCCTCCCCAGCCCCCTTCCCAACGCAATCGCGAGGACTGACATGGAATACCGCACCCTCGGCCGTTCCGGCCTGAAAGTTTCGACACTGACCATGGGCACCATGACTTTCGGCGGCGCCGGCGCGTTTTCGGCGGTCGGCAAGACCGACCTCGACGAGGCGCGCCGGATGATCGATCTCTGCATCGATGCCGGCATCAACGTCATCGACACCGCCAATGTCTATTCGAACGGCATTTCGGAAGAGATCATCGGCGAAGCGCTCGGCGGCAAGCGCAAGGGCGACGTGCTGATCGCCTCCAAGGCGCGGATGCGGATCGGCAAAGGTCCAAACGATGAAGGCCTGTCGCGCCATCACCTGATCCGCGAATGCGAGAAGAGCCTGAAGCGGCTCAAGACCGACGTCATCGACATCTACTTCCTGCACGAATGGGATGGCGTAACGCCGCTGGAGGAAACCATCGCCGCGCTCGACACGCTGGTCGCCCAGGGCAAGATCCGCTATGTCGGCTGCTCGAACTATTCCGGCTGGCAGGTGATGAAGGCGCTCGGCATCAGCGACAGTCATCACCAGCCTCGTTTCGTCACCCAGCAGATCCACTACACGCTGGAAGCACGCGAGGCGGAGTATGAATTGCTGCCGATTTCCGTTGACCAGGGGCTGGGCGTTCTGGTCTGGAGCCCGCTTGCCGGCGGATTGCTGTCAGGCAAATACCGCCGCGACAGCCCCACCGCCCGCCAGCTCGCCGGCTGGTCGGAACCGCCGATCCGAGACGAGGACCGGCTGTGGCGGATCGTCGATGTTCTGGTCGAGATCGGCACCCAGCGCGGCGTGTCAGCAGCGCAGGTGGCACTGGCCTGGCTGCTTGGCCGGCCGGCCGTCAGTTCGCTGGTGATCGGCGCCCGCAACGAAGCCCAGTTGAAGGACAACCTTGCGGCTGCGAGCCTGGTGCTCACCGACGACGAACGCAGCCGCCTCGACGCGGTCAGCCGGCCACCGCTGCTCTATCCCTACTGGCACCAGCAATTGACGGCAAAGGACCGCTTCGGCCCCGCCGACCTGGTTCTTGACCGCAGCGGCATCTGACGAGCCAGGTTTGGCGCGCCGAGGCACGCTACGTCCTAACCCTGGATAAAACGCCAGACCTCAGGATCAGGCTTGATCTGACCGCTGAGGACAAAATACTTATAGAGGACGAGCAGGGAGATAGCCTGCTCCTCCTGCTCGTTGGAGAATTGGCGGCAATAGGCATTGGCCGCGGCGATGATGCGTTGCGCCTCGGCCGGGTGGTGTTCGAAATAGCGCACCTTCTCCGTGACATCGGCGAAATCCGGGTCGAGCGGCACATAGTGGACACCGGCCTCGAGTTGCTTTTCCGCAAACCATGTCTCGTATGTCGGCAACGGCATCAGGCAGAGCGAATTCGAATTCAGGATCCATTTGAGGTTGGTCGCCACGTCGTTGCCTTCGAGTGAGACGATGTAGCGATAATGCTGCTGTTGGCTGATGCTGAGAAAAGGCTTGCTGTACTCGGCCGGCGCGTTCGGCTTGTGCGAGCCGGCGTCGCAAAACGGCAAGTCACGCACGGCGTCGAGAAATCTTGTCCGTTTCGGGTTGTTGAGATCACCGCGCCAGACCACGGCCGGGCGCTTGTCGGCGAATGCAGTTGCGTCGGCCGGCATGTAGAAGTGCCTAAACTTGTTGAATTTCATGATGACCGCATTTTCGTCGTCGGCATGGATCGGCCGATCCTTGACCAGCGTCGGCACCTTCGGCACGTCAATGACGTCGCCGAATTCGACGTCGACGAGCAATGCCGGATCGAAATAACGGGCAAACTCCTTGAGGTCGTAGTGGTACATAGTCGGCGTAGAGGGCAGCTTGTCGAGACGCACCGCAGCTGGGCTGGGCGAAAACGCATCCTGCAGCTTGTTGTAGTAATTCAGCCGCCGCCGCACTGCCTGATCCGAGAGCCTGGCCTGTTCGAGACGGCCCGCCAACCGCCGACGGAAGAGTGCCTGCGGTGCGATATCGCGCAAGACGTTGCGCGCATAGTAGAAAACCCTTGCCGTCGTTCGTTGGATGGTGGCCATAGTTCACTTGATCAAAACAAACGGGCGGATCGCTGCGCAGTTTGTTGGCGCCCCGGTTCTCCTACACCATTGTGCCGCGCATCTTGCAAGTCCCGGACCGTCGTCCCCACGAACCGCCGGGCACTATCGCTTCAGCTGTTGTGTTTGACGGCTAATGCTCCTAGGCAGGACCAGAGCCGCGAGGCAGTGAAAAGGAGCCGATATGGCGCGACCACCAAATTACGATCAGGAACGCAAGGAACGCGACCGCCAGAAAGCAGCCAAGAAGGCCGAGAAGCTGGCAGCCAAGGTTGCGGCGCGGGAACGTTCGAAGCCCGAGGACGAGACCGAAGGCGAAACCGAAACGGCAAAGTGACGGCAAAAGGCCCGCAGATGCGGGCCATGCCTCAACCCAGATGGCCGCCTTGTATCAGGCGGGCGCCTTGTCGCTGACAAAGACGTCCACTTCGCGCGCTGCCGCAATGAAGGCGCGCCTAGCGTTCATCGCCGGCTTGTCGCCGGCGAGTGCGTCATGGCAGGCCTGCAGCGCCGCGCGATGCTTGGGGCTGCGCTTGCCGGGCCAGTTGTTGAGGAGGTAGTCGGAAGCCTCACGCGCCGTACGCAAGAGCTGAGTGCTTCCCGCCGCGACTGACTTCACAGTCACAGGTGTTTCAAATCGGTTGTTTTCCATCGCCGCTCCTTACGCCATCGGCGTCTGCGAAGCGAGGCCGAAAGTGCGCATACGTCCAGACGACGCCTTTTGCATGGCGTATACCCTGCCCTGCACAGATCGTTTGGAGCAATTCCGGACGCAAACACTTTTCCTGGAATTGCTCCATCTCTTTGTCTTGACGCAATTCCGGACGGAAAACCGTTTCACACTTTTCCTGGAATTGCTCTCTAGGCGGCGACGACGGCAAAGCCTCTGGCGCGAAGACCGCGCCGATCGTTGGCGAGCGACGTCACCAACCGGTCGCGGCTGCCGACGATGTGGAC
>NZ_RZRQ01000191.1:0-11760 GCF_003997785.1 Mesorhizobium sp. M7D.F.Ca.US.004.01.2.1
GCTCAAGACCGTAGAAGAACGTCTCTGTCGACGGGCGCGCTTCGTCTTCACGCTGGCCGAGGAAGACCGCGCCGCACTCGGTGTCGCCTCGGACGACCGCTCGGCGGTGCTGCCTTTGGTGACCGGCGCCGCGGCGCCAACCCGGAAAGGCCCGCGCCGCATCGACTGCGACGCCGCCCTGATCGGCACCTGGACCTGGCAGCCGAACCGCATCGGTCTCGACTGGTTCCTGGGCAAGGTCGTACCGCATTTACGCTCCGATTTCCGCATCCGCGTCGCCGGCAGCATGCCTGCCGGCGTTACGTCGAAGCATCCCGGTGTCGAATTTGTCGGCCGCGTGCCCGACGCGCAGGCGTTCGTAAGCAGCGCTGCCGTCATCCCGTTGATCAGCACCGCCGGCAGCGGCGTCCAGTTGAAGACCATCGAAACCTTCGAGCTCGGCCTGCCGTCCGTCGCCACCAGCCGGTCGCTGCGCGGCATTGACCATCGCCCGGCCAATTGTGTCGTCACCGACGACCCCGCTGCCTTCGCCAAGGCTCTCGAAGCCGCGGCTGCCGACATCCGCGACGTCGACGGCAGCGCGTTCCGGCGTTCGCAGGTCAAGGCGCTCGACGCCGCCATCCGTCTCGGCCTCGAAAAGCTC
This sequence comes from Mesorhizobium sp. M7D.F.Ca.US.004.01.2.1, assembly GCF_003997785.1. Taxonomy (NCBI): domain Bacteria; kingdom Pseudomonadati; phylum Pseudomonadota; class Alphaproteobacteria; order Hyphomicrobiales; family Phyllobacteriaceae; genus Mesorhizobium; species Mesorhizobium sp. M7D.F.Ca.US.004.01.2.1. Next base: position 644 of record NZ_RZRQ01000191.1, read on the forward strand.
GGGCCTGTCAGGCAGGAGGCGTTTGCATGAACATGCATTCCGCCCGCGCCGCCTTCGGGCTCGACAAGCTCAAGACGATCCTTGGCATCCCGGTGGTTGCGATCCGCTGGAACGATGCCATCGTCCTGCTGAACCGGCTGATCGCCGAGCGGCGCTTCACCAAGGTCAGTTTCCTCAACGCCCACAACGCCAACATCGCCTGTACCGATCCGGTCTTCGCCGAGGCGCTGGATGATTTCCTCATCCTGCCCGACGGCATCGGCGTCGATCTGGCGGCGAGACTTCTTTACGGCGCGCCGTTTCCGGACAATCTCAACGGCACTGATTTCGTCCCCGCCTTCCTGCAAGCCTCGACGACGCCGCTGACGGTTGGGCTGCTCGGCGCGACGCGCGTCAACGCCGAAGCGGCGTCGGTCAAGCTGGCAGCACTGGCCGTGCAGCACCGGTTCGTGGTGATCCACGACGGCTATTTCCCCGCTTCGCAGGAATCGGAAATCGTCGACCGGATCGCCGCGCTGCGGCCGGACGTGCTGCTCGTCGCCATGGGTGTGCCGCGCCAGGAATTGTGGATCGCACGCCATATCGACGCGCGCCACTGTACGCTGCCGATCGCCGTCGGCGCGCTGCTCGACTTCCTGAGCGGCTCGGTGCCGCGGGCACCCTTGTGGATGCGCCGGCTGCGGCTTGAATGGCTGTTTCGGTTGGCTGTCGAACCGAGCCGCCTGTGGCGCCGCTATGTGGTCGGCAATCCCCTGTTCCTGCTGCGCGTCGTCAGGCAGAGATTCTCGCGTACACCCGAAACAGCGAGGGACAGCCAGTGAACAGCAGGTTCGTTCCAGGCGCCGCTGTCGAACCAGGCCCGCTTCGGCAGACACCGACGGCGGCAATCGTGACGGCAAGCTACGCGCCCGATTTCGAGCGCTGCCGCCTGCTGTGCGAGACACTTGATCGCCACGTTTCCGGCGCGGCGCACCACTACATCCTGGTCGAACATCGCGACGTCAGGCTGTTTCGCCAATTGGAGACCGGCCGCCGCACGGTCGTCGACGAGCGTGATCTGCTGCCACGCTGGCTGTATGCCTTCGACGACCCGCTCAGCCTGTTTCGACGGCGCGTCTGGCTCAGCCTGAAGACGCAGCCGTTGCGCGGCTGGCACGTGCAACAGCTGCGCCGCATCGCCATATCAGCGCACGCATCCGAAGACGTGCTGATCTTCTGCGATTCCGACGTCGCCTTCCTGAAACCTTTCGACTGCGGCGCCTTCTGGCGCGACGGCAAGGCGCGGCTGTTCCGGCGTGACGGCGTGCTGGCGGACGAAGGTCATGATGAGCATCGCATCTGGTCGCGCAACGCCGGGTCGGCACTCGGCATCGATCCGTCCCGGACATCGATCCACGACTATATTTCGACGCTGATCGCCTGGCGTCGCGACACCGTACTGGCGATGTGCGGCGAGATCGAAAGAGTCCATGGCCGCAACTGGGTCGAGGTCGTCGGCTCGGCGCGCAAATTCTCCGAATGCATGATCTACGGCCGCTATGTCGACGATCTGCTGGAGGGCGCCGGCCACTTCCACGGCTCGGAGGAGTTCTGCCGTATCCACTGGACCGGCGAAGCGCTGTCGGACGACGAGTTCCGCCACTTCGTTGCCGCCATGGCGCCGGAGCAGGTGGCGATAGGCATGCAATCCTTCATCGGCACCGATATCGGCCGCATCCGCCGTCTGATTGGGTTGGATTAGACGGGTTTGGCCGGCTTGCGCATCGCCGAATAGGTGAGCAGCGTCGAGGCGAGATACAAAAGCAGGAAGACGACGTTGAGCGACAGCACCAGGTTCGGCGTGTCGAGGATGGTCGTCAGCACATAGGTCAGCAACAGCGCCTTCAGCCCGGCGAGCAGGCCGAGATTGAGCGCCCGCACCAGCGTCTGGCCGCGTGCGAACAAAAGCTCGGCCTGGTATTCGACCAGATTGCGCAGTCCCGGCACGCAGATCGCCAGCACGACCAGCGGGGCGGCCTCGGCGACATTCTTGCCGAGCGCATTGGGGAAGAAGTGCAGGACGATGCCAAGCGTCAGCAGCGCCAGCGTCGACACCGCGAACACGCCGCCTTCGATGCCGCTCTTGACCGCCAGTCGCGACAGCAGTTCCGGCGCGCGCATCATGCGTTGCACCAGCATCATCGAGAAAGTGCGGATCGGAATGGCCGTCAGATCGACCAGCCGCATGATGATGGCGTAGATACCGGCCAGATGCGGGCCGCCGATCGCCAGGACCAGTAGCTTGTCGAACTCCATCTGCAGGTAGAACAGCACTTCGGCGCCGGCCACATAGATGGAATCGGCCAATCGCCTGAGATAGAGCTCGATGCGCAGCCGCAGCCGCTGGCGCGGGTAGAAGAAGCCGAAGGCAATCAGCAGCGAGGCGGCGTTGGCGCCGATATAGAACCACGACCATATCCAGACGCTGTGTTGCGCCCAGAACATGAACAGCACCGCGCCAAGCGCCCGCAGCGCCGTCGCCAGGATGGCCAGCAGCGCGGCGCGGCCGAACTTGCCCAGACCGTTGTTGACGATCAGCGCCACCTCCACCGGCCGCCATAGCAGCGCTTCGGCAAAGACGATTGCAGCAAACACCGACAGCGGCACGGTGTCGGCGAAGAAAATCAGGTAGACGCCGAACGAGGCCGCCGCCAGCAGCGGCAGCGACAGCACGCCGAGCAGCAGGAAGCCGGCGGTGAAGGTGCCGATCAGATTGGGTCGGATGGTGGCAGTGCGGTAGAGCGCCGATATGAAACCGAAGGCGAGGATGCGCGACAGCATGACGCCGGCCGCCGATGCGGTGGCGAACATGCCGAACTCGGAAATGGACAGCGTGTTGGCCAGTGCGATGAAATAGGCGAGTGAAAACACCAGTCGCCCACCGGCGCCGCTGATCGCCGAGAAATAGTCGCGAAGCAGCCCCCGTCGTTCGGCCAAAAAAATGCCGATCCGGGCGAGGGGCCGCCTTTGCGGTATATCACTGGCCTGCGTCATGTCTCACGGAGAGCCTAGGCCGGAAAACTTAACGTGCCGTTCTGGGGTCTACGGTTGTGTCGAAAATAGATGCAACCGAAGAGGGAAACCGCAGGCTCGGCGCGGGAAAATTAACCTTTTGTTTTCCATGCCTGTTTAGCGTGGCTTAACGAATGGCCAATCGCCGTTTGCAGGTCGCCAAGGGTAAAGTTCCAGACAATGGTCGACAGGGAAAACCGCGAAGACTGGAAGCGCGAGCGCTCGTTGCTGGCGCTTGGCCAGGCTGTGCGCGGCGACGAACCTGACGCGTCCCTGGTCTCGATCGGGGATCGGGCAGACCCGTCATGGCGCGAGGATGCCGCCACCCGCCATCGCCTCGCCCGTTCACGGCGCGAAACGCGGACGAACCCGAAGCTGTCGGATCCGGTCGCAACAGACGGGTATCAGGCCGGCTACGAGCCAGCCTCGTCGGTGAGCCATCCGCAAAACACGCCACGGACACAGTCTGTTGCTGTTGAAACCGCAGGCGCCTCCGATCGTACATCCGAACGTTACCATTCAAGCGCCGCGCCGGCGTCCCACAATGACGGCGCCGACAGCCAGCAGTGGAAGCCGCTGATCGATCCAATGCAAGTCGTCCGCGGTGTCGGCAAGTCGAAGCTGCTGATCGTGACGACGACGATGCTGGGTGCCGCGCTCGGCATTGCGATCGCGCTGTCGACGCCGAAGAAATACGAGGCCACCACCGAGCTGATCGTCGATCCGCGCGACCTGAAGCTGACTGACCGCGATCTCACCCAGTCGGTCGTCGCTTCCGACGCCACGCTAGCCATCGTTGAGAACCAGGTCCGGGTGCTGACATCAGGCACCGTTCTCAACAAGGTCGTCGACAAGCTCAATCTGGTCAATGACCCGGAATTCAATGGGCAAGGCGGCGGCCTCAGCGTCATGTCGCTCATCCGCTCCGTCCTGTCTCGCAATGACGGACCGGGCGGTGTCGACGACACCCGCCGCCGTGCGCTGGCTGTCGGCAATCTGGCTGAGAGCCTTTCGGTCGAGCGCGGCGGCAAGACCTTCGTCATCACCGTCAGCGCGACAACGCAGAATGGTGAGAAATCGGCCCTCATCGCCAACACGATGACGGATGTCTTCCTGCAGACCTTCGGCCAGATTCAATCGGACACCGCCGGCCGCGCCACGGACGAACTCACGGCCAGGCTGGACGAGTTGCGCAAGGGCGTCGAGGCGGCCGAGCGCAAGGTCGAGGATTTCAGAGCCACGCACGACCTTGTCGACGCGCAGGGCCACCTCATCAGCGACGATGAGATGCTGAAGCTCAACGAGCAGCTGTCGGTTGCCCGCGCCCGCACGCTGGAACTCAATGCTCGGGCGGCCTCGGCGCGCTCGGTCGATGTCAACTCGGTTCTCACCGGCACCTTGCCGGAGGAGATCAACTCCAACACGATGAGCGATCTGCGTTCGCAATATGCGTCGCTCAAGCAGGAAGTCGACCGCGCCGCCATCCGGTTCGGTCCGCGCCACCCCGAACTCCAGGCGCTCAATGCCCAGATTGCCGGCGCACGCGACCGCATCGCCGCTGAGTTGCGCCGCATCGGCTCGTCGCTGCAGGTCGACCTCAAGCGCGCCGTGCAACTCGAACAGGATCTCGCTTCTCGTCTGGCTCAGCTCAAGGTCCGCAGCGGCGACGTCAACAGCGATCTGGTGTCGATGCGCGAACTGGAGCGCGAGGCCACCGCCAAGCGTTCCGTCTACGAACAGTACCTGCTCCGTGCCAAGGAGACCGGCGAGCAGAAGGACATCAACACCGCCAACATCAATGTGATCTCGAAGGCTTTCGCGCCACTCGAGCCGAACGGGCCGTCGCGGGTCGTCGTAGCGCTTGCCGGCCTGTTGCTGGGCTTTGCCTCGGGCATTGGCCTCGGCGCCATGCGTGGCGCCTATGAGAGCCTGCGTGACACAGCCAATTCGCGATCGCGCCGCGACCGCAGCGTGGATGAACGCCGGGCGCCCTATGAGGACAAGCCATATCGGGCAGCACCCCCGGCACCGCTACAACCACCAGTACTGCAGCCATCGACACCCCCGCCTACACCGCCACCACCTGCGCCACCGCCGGCAGCACCACCACCTGTCCAGCAAGCTGAGGTCGCCTCGGCCGAAGGTTCCGGCCGGATCGGTGCCTTGCTGTCGAGGCTGCACAAGTCCGTGTCCCGCAAGCCGTCCCCGGAAGAGCCTTTCGATACGGAGTGGGTCTCTGATGAAAACGTGAAGCCAACGCGAGATCCGGCGTACCCCGCCTATCTCCAGTCGGCACCGGCCTTTGCGTCCCAGCAGCAGGTTGCAGCCGCCTACCCGCCGTCGCCTTTCCAGCCGGGCGCCCAGGCCCCATATACGCAGCAGATGGCGCAGCCGCCATTACCGCCTCACATAGTGCCGCAGCGACCATATTCGGGCCCGCAGCTCTATCCCTACGCGCAGCCATTGGCCTACACGCAGCAGCCCGGCCATACCCATCCGCAGTCCACGCCCGCCCCCAATGCCGGGCAGCAGCCCTATCCGCCTCAGCCTGCTTCTGAGCCTTATCCGCAGCCGCCCATCCCGCCGCAGCAGGCGCCTCAGCGATCGGTGGAGGCGCCGCAGCCCAAGGCGGACGTCGAGCAGCAGGCGCCAATCGAGGAAATCCGCGCCAGCCTGCGCGAATTCCGCGAAGCGGTTCGCGAACTCACCGAGAGCCGCGCGCGTCGCCGGTACTTCTGAGCCACAAAATTCTTCGCTGTGCCGTACAAAAACATGCCGGTTTCGCGTAAACGGCATGGGAAGGCGCTTTGGCGGGATTGCGTGTTGGAATTTTCGTGAAAATGCCACGCGGTGAAAGATCAAAAAGCGCGTCGCTTCCGGAAGCGACGCGCTTGGGCATTTTGGTGTTGAGGATGGTCCATGGCCGAAGTGATTGATGGTAAGAGCGTTGCTGAAGATGTGGTGCGGACGGTCAAGGCCCTGACGGCCGAGCTGGTTGCCAAAGGCAACGCCAAGCCCGGTCTTGCCGTGGTCATCGTCGGCGAGGATCCGGCCAGCCAGGTCTATGTCGCCTCCAAATCGCGCACCGCCAAGGAATGCGGCTTTCATTCCGTCCAGCACACGCTGCCGGCCGAAACCTCCGAACAGGCATTGCTGAAGATCATCGGCGACCTCAACGCCGATCCGGCCATCAACGGCATCCTGGTACAGCTTCCGCTGCCGGCCCATATCGACGCCGGCAAGATCATCCAGACCATCGCGCCGGAAAAGGATGTCGACGGCTTCCATTTCATCAATGTCGGCAAGCTCGGCACCGGTGAACTCGAGACCGCCTTCGTGCCTTGCACGCCGGCGGGCTCGATGCTTTTGATCGAGCGTGTGCGCGGCAAGGACCTGTCCGGCCTCAATGCCGTCGTCGTCGGCCGCTCCAACATCGTCGGCAAGCCGATGGCCAACCTCCTGCTTGCCGCCAACTGCACCGTCACCGTCGCGCACAGCCGCACGAAGGATCTGCCGGCACTGGCCCGCACCGCAGACATTCTTGTCGCGGCCGTCGGCCGGCCGGAGATGATCAGGGGCGATTGGGTGAAGCCGGGCGCCACCGTCATCGATGTAGGCATCAACCGCATTCCGGCGCCGGAAAAGGGCGAGGGCAAGTCGCGCCTCGTTGGCGATGTTGCCTATGCCGAAGCGGCCAAGGCCGCCGGCGCCATCACGCCGGTGCCCGGCGGTGTCGGGCCGATGACCATTGCCATGCTGATGGCCAATACGTTAGCCTCTGCCTACCTTGCGGCCGAATTGAAACGGCCGTCCTTCTGACCCGCCAGAAAGCCGCAGCTTTGCCGAACCCCACTATTCCCTTGGAACGGCCGGCCATAACCGATCCCGTTCAAGGCGGCCGGCAGTTCGCTTTCCTGCTGGTCGACAAGTTCTCCATGTTCTCGCTGGCCGCGGCGATCGACACGTTCCGGTCGGCAAATCGGTTGCTCGGCCGCGACTTCTATGGCTGGACCACGGTGTCGGCCGACGGCGATCCGGTGATGGCCTCCAATGGCCTACCGCTCAAGATCGACTACGCCGTTGCCGACCTGCCGCCTGTCGACATCCTCTTCGTCTCGGTCGGGCTGACGACGGAATTTCCTGGCAAGAGCAAGGTGCTGGCGGCACTGCGCAGCTGGGGCCGGCGCGGCAATGCACTGGGTGCCTTGTCGGTCGGTTCCTACCTGCTGGCTGAGGCCGGCCAGCTCGAAGGCTATCGCTGCACTATCCATTGGGAAAATCGCGCAGGCTTCGTCGAACGGTTCCCCGACATCAACTGCACGGGCAACGTCTTCGAGATCGATCGCAAGCGTTATACCTGCGCCGGCGGCACCACCTCGATCGACCTGATGCTGGAGATCGTGCGCGGCGATTTCGGTTCGAATCTCGCCAATGGCGTCGCCAACCAGTTCCAGCATGAACGCATCCGCTCGGCCGGAGACCGCCAGCGTGTCGGGCCGGAACGCGACCTGACCGGCAAGTCGGAGAAGCTCAGGCGCATCGTCGAACTGATGGCCGACCACCTCGACGAGCCGCTGTCGGCCGTGCAACTGGCCAAATCCGCCGGCCTGTCGGTGCGCCAGGTCGAGCGCCTGTTCCTGCGCCATCTCAGCGTCACGCCCGGCCGTTATTACATGCGGTTGCGGCTGGAGCGGGCGCGCGAATTGCTGCGCCAGACCAACATGCCGATCCTCGATGTGGCGATCGCGACCGGCTTCACCTCGCATTCCTACTTCGCCCAGAGCTACCGGCTGCAATTCGGCAGGCCGCCCTCGGAAGAGCGCCGCACGACCTACTGAGCGGATTTTCGCTTTCGCCGAAAAGTCTGGCATTCGGCTCCCTCACAGCCGCGCCCGGACTTGTGTCCTGACGCCGCGTCAAATAGCTTTCCCGCCCGGATCAGGGGCGGATTTGAGGAGATATCGATGGCGGGACTTGCACGGGGCGTCGCTGCGGCGATCCTTCTTTTGTCGATGACGACACTCGGCTTTGCCGCAAACAAGGTCATCATCATTCTCGATGCTTCCGGCTCGATGTGGGCGCAGATCGACGGCAAGCCCAAGCTCGAGATCGCCCGTGAATCGCTGAGGTCCGTGCTTCAATCGGTCCCCGCCGAGGACGAGATCGGCTTCATGGCCTATGGCCATCGCGAAAAGGGCAGCTGCGACGACATTCAGTTGATCGTGCCGCCACAGGCAGGTTCTGCCAGCGCCATTTCGGCCGCCGCCGACAGCCTGAAATTCCTCGGCAAGACGCCGCTGACGGCGGCCGTCAAGCAGGCGGCCGAAGCGTTGAAATACACCGAGGACAAGGCGACCGTGGTGCTCATCACCGACGGGCTCGAAACATGCGGTGGCGACCCTTGCGCGCTTGGCAAGGAGCTTGAAGCATCCGGCGTCGACTTCACCGCCGATGTCGTCGGCTTCGGCCTCACCGCCGATGAGGGCAAGCAGATTGCCTGCCTCGCCGACAACACCGGCGGCAAATACATCCAGGCCTCCGACGAGAAGGCGCTGCAGGAGGCGCTTGTCGAGACCGTCGCAGCACCGGCGCCTGCACCCGAACCAGCGCCGGCACCGGCCCCAGCACCGGCGCCCGAGCCTGCCAAGCCGGAATTCAATCTTCTGCCCACCGCAGTGCTTGCCGAAGGCGGCGATCCTGTCACCGACGGAAATGCCTGGGAGATCTGCAAGGCGAAATCCGACGGCACGCGCGGCGACAACGTCACCACCGAATACGGCGCCTACAAAGGAAATCTGGAGCCGGGCGACTACATTATCGTTGCGCGCGACGGTGAGGCCAAGACCGAACAGAAGCTCAAGATCGAGGCAGGCCAGGTCTACAAGCCGGTGTTCACGTTGAATGCCGGCACGCTCATCATTCATCCGCGACCAAGCGCGGGGGCGGATGTTGTCGACGGCGCGGCTGTCGTGATCGACTACCCGGGCGCCGATGCACCCGCGACCTACTATGGCACCACCAAGATCGTGTTGCCGGCCGGTGACGAGAAAGTGACGGTCACGATCGGCCAGGGCGTGGCGGCCGAAACGATTCCGCTCGCTGCCGGCAAAACGGTCGAAAAGGACATCATCGTCGGCGTCGGGCATATCGTTGCCAACGCCTACTATACCGCTGGCGGCGACAAGGCTGACGGTTCGGGCATCGGCTTTAAGGTGTTCAAGGCGAAGAAGAAGATCGACGGGACCAGGGAAGAAGTGACCTATGCCTATGGTCCCGACAGCAAGTTCGATCTGCCGCCGGACGACTATGTTTTGATCGCGACGGTCGAGTTGGCAGAGGTCGAGCAGCCGTTCACGGTGAAGGCCGGTGAGTCTCAGGACGTGAAAGTGGCCATGAATGCCGGCGTGCTGGCAATCACCGCGCCCGGCGCCTCGAAGATCGAGATTTTCGAGACGAAGAAGGACATCAACGGCAACCGCAAGTCGATCGGCTATAACTACGACGCGAAGTTCCAGACCACGCTGCCGGCTGGCGACTACGCGATTGTCGCCGACACCTCCGACAACGACTCAAAGGAAGGTACGGCTACGGTCAAGGCCGGCGAACGCGTCGAGGTCACCGTCAAGTAACTGCCTTAACCCCATGAAAAAGGGCGGCCACGAGCCGCCCTTTTTCATGGGCAGGATGGTGATCCCATCAAGCCGTGCCGAAGGCGCTGGCGCCATGATCGGCGCGGCCGACCAATTGCCGGAAGCCAGCGAACAGCTCGCGGCCAAAACCGAATTCATTGCCGATGAGATCAGCTTCCGCCGTACGGCGTAGTGCGAATTCCGGTGCCGGCACAAACACTTCCAGCGTGCCTGCATCGGCGTCCAGCCGGATAACGTCGCCCTCGTGGATCCTGGCGATAGGACCGTCCTCGACCGCTTCCGGCGTCACGTGGATCGCCGCCGGCACCTTGCCGGAGGCGCCCGACATGCGCCCGTCGGTGACCAGCGCCACGCGCTGGCCGCGATCCTGCAGGATGCCGAGCACGGTGGTCAGCTTGTGCAGTTCCGGCATGCCGTTGGCCTTAGGTCCCTGGAAGCGGATAACGGCGATGAAATCGCCGGTCAGCGTGCCTGCCTTGAACGCTTCATTCAGCCCTTGCTGGCTGTCAAAGACCTTGGCCGGCGCTTCGATGATGCGGCGCTCCGGCTTTACGGCGGAAGTCTTGATGACGGCGTGGCCGAGATTGCCCGACAGCACCTTCAGGCCGCCGGTCGCCTGGAACGCCTTGTTGAACGGCGCCAGCACTTTCTCGTCGCCGCTTGTCCGCGGCGAGGCTTCGCGCACGACGCTGCCATCGGCGCCAAGCTTTGCTTCAACCGCGTAGGGCCGCAGGCCTTCGCCCCATACCGTCTGCACATCCTCGTGCAGGATGCCTTCGTCGAGCAGTTCGCGGATCAGGAAGCCGAGCCCGCCGGCGGCGTGAAAATGGTTCACGTCGGCGAGACCATTAGGATAGACCCGCGCCAGCAGCGGCACCGCTTCCGAAAGATCGGAAATGTCCTGCCAGGTGATGGCGATGCCGGCCGCCGCAGCCATGGCGATCAGGTGGATGGTGTGATTGGTCGAACCGCCGGTGGCATGCAGGCCGACGACGCCGTTGACGATCGAGCGCTCGTCGATCATCCGGCCGACCGGCGTATAGGCGTTGCCCAGCGCGGTGATCGCCAGCGCCCGCTTGGTCGCCTCGCGGGTCAAGGCCTCGCGCAGCGGCGTGCCGGGGTTGACGAAGGACGCGCCCGGCGTGTGCAGGCCCATGATTTCCATCAGCATCTGGTTGGAATTCGCCGTGCCGTAGAAGGTGCAGGTGCCTGGCCCATGGTAGGATTTGGACTCGGCCTCCAGTAGTTCGGCGCGTCCTGCCTTGCCCTCGGCATAGAGCTGGCGGACCTTGGCTTTTTCGTCATTGGGCAGGCCGGTCGTCATCGGCCCGGCCGGAATGAACACCGCCGGCAGATGGCCGAAGGTGAGGGCTGCGATCACCAGCCCCGGCACGATCTTGTCGCAGACGCCGAGAT
>NZ_RZRQ01000192.1:0-11551 GCF_003997785.1 Mesorhizobium sp. M7D.F.Ca.US.004.01.2.1
GCACCGGCGAGATGCTGACGCTCACCGCCGACCAGGTGTTCAAGGCAATCGGCCAGAGTTTTGTGCCGGCCGCGCTCAACGGCAGCGGTGCGTCGATCGACCTCGAAGCCGGCCGCATCAAGGTCGATGCGGAAGGACGCACCTCGCTGGCGAAAGTCTGGGCCGGCGGCGACTGCATCTTCGGCGGCGACGACCTGACCGTCTCGGCCGTGGCGCAAGGCCGCGACGCGGCGGAGAGCATCAACAGGAGTCTCACGCAGGGATAGGGATCATGGCTACGGTGGAACCGGGCATCGCCCGTCACTACGACATATCGGGTTTAGAGCAGCGGATCCTTGCCGCGCTCGCCGATACCGGCGTGGAAATTGCCCATCTGCGTGCCGGCGATCTCGAAGCGGTCGACGAATTCCATATTGGCGGTGTCGCCGCCACCAGGGAACTCATCGATCGGATGGGGTTGAAGCCAGGGGCCGAGCTTCTCGATATCGGATCCGGTGTCGGCGGTCCGGCCCGCTTTGTCGCGAACAGCATCGGCGCCGATGTTACCGGCATCGACCTGACGCAAAGCTATGTCGATATCGCCACCAGCCTGTCGAAGCGAACCGGATTGGCCGACAAGACGCGCTTCGTGCAAGGCAGCGCGCTGGACATGCCATTCGCCGATGCCAGCTTTGATGCGGCAATGATCCTGCATGTCGGCATGAACCTTCCCGACAAGCCGAAGCTGATGAGCGAGGCTGCCCGCGTGTTGCGGTCGGGCGGTGTCTTCGCCGTCTACGATGTCATGCGGCTGAAGGACGGAGCGCTGACCTATCCGTTGCCATGGGCGTCCGATGAAACCATGTCCTTCGTCGCTACGCCGGACGACTATCGCTCGGCGGCAGTCGCCGCGGGGTTCTCGGTGACCGCTGAACGGCCACGCGGCGCTTTTGCCGTCGAGTTCTTCGCGACAATACGTGCTCGAATGGCCGCCGCGCAAGCGGAAGGCAGGAAGCCGCCGCCCGGCGTCGGCCTCATCATGGGCGAGGACGCCCGCACCAAGGTCGCCAATATCACCGCCGCGCTTGAAGGCGGCATTCTCGCACCCGTCGAACTGCTCCTTCGTCTCGGCTGAAAGGGACCTGTCATGGCAGACATCCGCAACAATTTCGTCGGCATCAAATCGCCAAATCCGTTCTGGCTGGCCTCGGCGCCGCCGACCGACAAGGCCTACAACGTCATCCGCGCCTTCAAGGCCGGCTGGGGCGGCGTGGTGTGGAAGACGCTGGGCGAGGAAGGTCCGCCGGTGGTCAACGTCAACGGCCCGCGCTATGGCGCGATCTGGGGCGCCGACCGCCGCCTGCTCGGCCTCAACAACATCGAGCTGATCACCGACCGCGACCTGCAGGTCAATCTGCGCGAGATCAAGCAGGTCAAGAAGGACTGGCCCGACCGCGCCATCGTAGTCTCGCTGATGGTGCCTTGCGTCGAGGATGCCTGGAAGGCGATCCTGCCGGTGGTCGAGGAGACGGAGGCCGACGGCATCGAGCTCAATTTCGGCTGCCCGCACGGCATGTCGGAGCGCGGCATGGGTGCCGCCGTCGGCCAGGTGCCGGAATACATCGAAATGGTCGTGCGCTGGTGCAAGCAGAACACCCGCATGCCTGTCATCACCAAGCTGACGCCCAACATCACCGATGTGAGGAAGCCCGCGCGCGCGGCACACGCTGGCGGCACCGACGCCGTGTCGCTGATCAACACCATCAACTCGATCACCGGCGTCGATCTCGATAGCTTCGCGCCCCAGCCGACCATCGACGGCAAGGGTTCGCATGGCGGCTATTGCGGCCCGGCGGTGAAGCCGATCGCCATGAACATGGTGGCCGAGATCGCGCGCGATCCTGAAACCCACGGCCTACCGATCTCCGGCATCGGCGGCATCACCACCTGGCGCGACGCGGCCGAATTCATGGCGCTCGGCGCCGGCAATGTGCAGGTGTGCACGGCGGCGATGACCTACGGCTTCAAGATCGTGCAGGAAATGATCGCCGGCCTGGAAAACTGGATGGACGAGAAGGGCCATGCCTCGCTGGACGACATTGTCGGCCGCGCCACGCCCAATGTCACCGACTGGCAATATCTCAACCTCAACTACATCGCCAAGGCGCGTATCGACCAGGACGCCTGCATCAAATGCGGCCGCTGCCACATCGCCTGCGAGGACACTTCGCACCAGGCGATCACCAGCATGGTCGACGGCGTCAGGCACTTCGAAGTGATCGAGGCTGAATGCGTCGGCTGCAATCTGTGCGTCAATGTCTGCCCGGTCGAGAACTGCATCACCATGGAGCCGCTGGCCGCCGGCGTGATGGACCAGCGCACCGGCAAGCCGGTGTCGCCGATCTACGCCAACTGGACGACGCACCCGAACAATCCGATGGCCAAGGTAGCGGCGGAGTAGGGGCCGGCGCTCAACGAAAAAACGGCGCCTTCGGGCGCCGTTTTTCATTTTCTTATTGCAGATAAAAATTATCCACGATAAGAGATATCCATGAATTGGAGACCAACACAATGAAGCTGGGCGAGGGCGTTGAAGCAGCCATCCACTGCGCCGCCATGCTGGCCGGCGTCGAAGGCAACAGCACCATGGCGGGCGCTGCCATGGCGGAGGCCTTTGGCCTGTCGCCAAGCTATCTGCTGAAGCATCTCAACATGCTGAGCGCGGCGCGCATCCTGGAATCGGTCTCGGGACCGGCCGGCGGCTACCGGCTGGCGCGGCCGGCCGAGCGGATTTCGCTGCTCGATATCGTGCTGGCGGTCGAAGGGCGCGAGCCGGCTTTTCGCTGTGGCGAAATCCGCCGCAACGGTCCGGTCAGGCTCGACGCCTCGGCCTACGTTAAACCCTGCGGCATCAATGCCGCGATGCTGAAGGCCGAACGGGCTTATCGCGCCGCACTCGCCGAGGCAAAGCTGTCGGATATCGTGGCCACTTACGCGGCAGAAGGCGACCCCAGATCGCTTGTCGCGAGCTGCGCCTTCGTCGAGCGCCATCAGCGGCCGCAGAAATCCAGTTCAACCAAGCAAGCGTAAAGGACATCAAGATGAAACAGAGGCTGCAATTTTTCGCCAAGGCGCCGGAGATCATGAAGGCGGTGTCGGCGCTCAACAAGGCGGTGGACGAATGCGGGCTCGAGGAAAGCCTGCTGCACCTGATCAAGCTCAGGGCGTCGCAGATCAATGGCTGCTCGTACTGCGTCGAGATGCATAGCCGTGAGGCGAGGCGTGACGGCGAGACCGAGCAGCGGCTCTATCTGGTTTCGGCCTGGAAGGAATCGCCGCTGTTTTCCGAGCGCGAACGCGCCGCCTTGGCCTGGACCGAGGCCGTCACCCTGATCGCCAACAACGGCGTGCCGGACGAACTCTATGCAAGGACGCTCGAGCATTTCTCGGAAGAGGAGCTGGTCAAGCTGTCCGTAGCGCTCGGCATGATCAACACCTGGAACCGGCTGTGCATCCCGTTCCAGGCCATTCATCCGATGCCGGCGGCCAAGGCCGCCTGATTGTCCGGATTGGGTTTTGGAGCGCCGTCGAGAAGGCGGCGCTCCAACTGTTTTATGGGAGAGTTTGATGCCTGCCGATTTGCCTTCGACCTTGTTGTTTCTCGGCCGCCTGTTGCTCGGCGGCGCCTTCGTCTTCGCCGGCCTGCGCAACATCCAGAACGCGGCCTTCCTGACCGGGCTGATGGCCGCGCGCGGCGTGCCGCAGTCACGGTTGGCATTGTGGCTCGGCATTGTCCTACAGGTCGCCGCCGGTGTGCTGGTCATCGCGGGCCTCTGGACGGCATTCGCTGCGACGGTGCTGCTGGTGTTCCTGATCGTCGCCACGCCGATGTTCCACAATTTCTGGGACCATCAGGGTCCGGAGCGCGCTTCGCGTATCAATGGCTTCGTCGGCAATGTCGCTCTGAGCGGTGGTTTTCTGACGCTGATCGCGCAGTCTGCTTGATGCGGCTCCATGCCGAGTTCGGCAGTGTGGTGCCGACGGCATCCATCATTAAATCGGAACCAATCCAGCCGTTGACGCATTTCGCACCTGTATGCCGAGCATCCAGGATGAAATATGAAAATAGCCCATGTCGCGCCGCTTTATGAATCGGTGCCGCCCAGACTCTATGGCGGCACCGAGCGCATCGTCTCGTATCTGACCGAAGCGCTGGTCGATTTGGGCCATGAGGTGACACTGTTTGCCAGTGGCGACAGCCAGACCTCCGCGAAGCTGGTGGCTGGCCGGGAGTGCGCCCTTCGCCTCGACCCGCGCCCGCTGAAATCCGAGATTGCGGCACATCTTTCGATGTTGGCGCAGGTGCGAGACCGGGCGCGAGAGTTTGACGTCATCCACTTCCACCTCAGCCACTTCCTGCACTTTTCCTTCTTCGAGGACATTGCCGAGCGGACGGTGACGACGCCGCATGGCAGGCTGGACTATGTCGACCTGGCGCCCACCTATGAGCGTTTCCCGCGTTTTCCCCTGATTTCCATTTCGCACAGCCAGAAGGCAGGCCTAGCCAAGGCCAACTGGCTGGCGACGATCCACCACGGACTGCCGACCGGTATCTACGAACCCACTTTCGGGGCGACACCGGAAGAACCCTATCTTGCCTTCCTCGGCCGGTTTTCACGCGACAAGCGCCCCGACCGTGCCATCGAGATCGCGATGCGCTCGGGGCTCAAGCTGAAGCTTGCGGCAAAGATCGGCGACGACGATCGCGCCTATTTCCATGAGGTGGTCGAGCCGTTGATCGACGGCGATCGCATCGTCTATGTCGGCGAGATCGAGGAGCACCAGAAGGCGGAATTTCTCGGCAAGGCGGCCGGCTTGCTGTTCCCGATCGACTGGCCGGAACCGTTCGGCCTTGTCGCTATCGAGGCAATGGCCTGCGGCACGCCGGTGATCGGCTGGAATTGCGGTGCACTGCCGGAAATCATCGATCACGGCGTGACCGGGTTCATCGCGGAGTCGGTGGATGGCGCGGTCGCAGCGGTGCCTGACCTGCTGCAACTCGACAGGCGAAAGGTGAGAGCGGTTTTCGAAAAGCGGTTTTCCGCCAGAAGAATGGCCGGCGACTATCTAGCCGCCTATGCGCGGCTGATCGGCGTCCCGAGCGAGGCGAAAGCGTCGTGAGCAGCGGTGTGCACCAGCGGCAAGACCGCAACAACGGGGATCTATGACCAATGGCTCTACTCGATGAGCGCCAGCTCGATCCTGCAGTTGCGCTTGCATCGCTCGACGCAACCGCACCTCGCGAGCCGCACCGGCTGTTTGCGCTCAAGCAGGGCGACTGCTTTGCGGTCGCCGATGCCTATGGCGACATACGCGGCGCCGGCGACGGTTTCTTCCGCGACGACACACGGGTGCTCTCCGAATTCCGGCTGACCGTCGGTGGCCGGCAGACTTCGTTGCTTGGCGCTTCGCTCAGCCAGGACAATGTGCTGTTCACCACCAACCTGACCAATCTGCCGATGCAAAGTGCCGCCGGTCGCGACATTCCGCAGGGCGCCATTCATGTCGAACGCGTCAGGCTGCTGTGGCAGGACAGGCTGTTCGAACGCATCACACTTTCCAACTACAGCCGGGAAACCTCGACAATCGGCGTTTCCCTACACTTTGCCGCCGATTTCCGCGACATGTTCGAAGTGCGCGGCTCGACACGGCTGCGCCGTGGGATGGCGCATGTGGCCGAGATGGACGCGACATCCGTTCTGCTGCGCTATGACGGGTTGGACGGGCTGGCGCGCGCATCGGCGATATCGTTCTCGCAAGCACCGGACCAGCTGACGGCCGACCGCGCCGATTTCCTGCTCGCCGTGACCAAGCGCAGCAGCATGGTGCTGTATGTCGAGGTTGGTCCCGAGTTGGCCGAGCCGCCCGATCGCGACCGTTTCCGCGCCGCTGCCGCCCGGGCGCGCTTTGGCATGCGGGCCAAGCGTCGCCATGGCGCGACGGTGCACAGTTCTGGTCGCGTCTTCAACGATTGGGTCGAGCGTGCCCGTGCCGATGTCGCGCTGCTGACCACCGAGCTTGCGACCGGACCCTATCCCTATGCCGGCATTCCCTGGTTCTCGACGGCGTTCGGCCGTGACGGCGTCATCTCGGCGCTGCAGATGCTATGGCTCAATCCGGGCCTGGCACGGGGCGTGCTGGCCTTCCTTGCCCAGCACCAGGCGACGGAGACGTCGCCGTTCAGCGATTCGCAGCCGGGCAAGATCATGCACGAGACGCGCAAGGGCGAGATGGCGGCGCTGCGGGAGCTTCCCTTCGGCCGCTACTATGGCGGCGTCGATACGACGCCGCTCTACATCCATCTCGCCTGTGCCTATGCTGATCGTACCGGTGACATGGCGTTCATCGACAGCCTGTGGCCGTCGCTATGCGCCGCGGCCGAATGGACGGAGGAGGCGGGCCGAGAGACCGGCTTCGTGACCTATCAGCGGGCCGCCGAGTCCGGTCTCGCCAACCAGGGATGGAAGGACAGTTTCGATTCCGTCTTTCATGCCGATGGCCGCATTCCCAAGGGCCCGATCGCGCTGGTCGAAGTGCAGGGCTATGTCTTTGCCGCCTTTCGGGGGCTGGCCAAGCTTGCCCGCCGCCGTGGCGAGGACGACAAGGCCGATCACTGGGAGGATCGCGCCGAGGCCATGCGGGTGGCCGTGGAACGCGACTTCTGGCTCGACGATCTCGGCTTCTACGCCCTGGCGATCGATGGCGAAGGCGAACCCTGCAAGGTGCGGACCTCGAATGCGGGCCATCTCCTCCTTGTCGGATTGCCTGAGCCGGCGCGGGCGCAGATGGTCGCAGACCAGCTTCTTTCCGCCTCCTTCCATTCCGGCTGGGGGCTGAGAACGCTTGCCGACGATGCCGTGTTCTTCAACCCGATGTCGTACCACAATGGCTCGATCTGGCCGCATGACACCGCCATGTGCGGTGCCGGCCTGGCGCGTTATGGCGAGCGTGAAAGCGTGGTCCGCCTGATGAGCGGCACGTTCGAATCCGCGGTCCATTTCAACATGCGGCTGCCCGAACTGTTCTGCGGTTTTACCCGCGCGCCGGGCGAAGCACCCATCGCCTATCCCGTCGCCTGCCTGCCGCAAGCGTGGTCGGCAGGCTCCGCCTTCATGCTGATGCAGGCGTGCCTTGGCCTGGAGATCGACGGCTGGGACGGCGAAATCCGGGTTACCCGCCCGAGGCTGCCGATCGGCATCGACACGCTCACGCTTCGCCACCTGGGCGTTGGCGAAAGAGTGGTCGATCTCACCTTCCAGCGCGTCGGCGACCGGGTCGTCGCTTTCCTCGCCGACCGCCATGAAGGGCTGGTGCCGCTCATCGTCAGAACATGATTCGAACAAAATTGGCGGAACCGATCCGGGCTTTGTGCGTTGCAAAATACAGGTCCGGACGGCGACCCCTGTCGCCGCGGACAGTTTCAAATCGGAAACACGAACAAAACGGCCGCCGAACGGCCGGAGGTGAGTTGGCATTCCCATGACAAATTACGGTGCGGACCTGCTCTGGGTTCTAATCCTCGCGAGCCTCGGTTTTTCCGCTTTTGCCGTTTTCTTCTCTCTATCGCGGCAGCGCCGCAGTCAACCTCCGGCGGTTGCGCATACAGCGGGCGAAGACGTGGCCGCGGAAGCGGCGCGCAAGGTGATCCGGGAATTCGAAAAGAATGGTCAATCGGCCGATGCTGCGCTGGTGACGTGGTCGCCCGAAACATTGCGCAAGATACTGGCCGACGACCTGCCGGAGGCGCAGGTCATCGTGGTGTCCAACCGCGAACCCTATATCCACAACATCAGGGATGATGGCGTCGAATTGCTGGTGCCGGCCAGCGGGCTGGTGTCGGCGCTCGAGCCGATCACGCGCGCCTGTGGCGGCACCTGGATCGCCTATGGCGGTGGAACCGCGGACCGTCTGACGGTCGACCAGGACGACCGGGTACAGGTGCCGCCCGGCCATCCGTCCTACACGCTGCGCCGGGTCTGGCTGACGGAGGAAGAGCATCAGGGTTACTATCTCGGCTTCGCCAATGAGGGCCTCTGGCCGCTTTGCCATATCGCCTTCACCCGACCGATTTTTCGCGCCTCGGACTGGGAGGCCTATGAGGCCGTCAACCGGAAGTTCGCCGACACGGTGGTGGCCGAAGCGCGCAACGAGCGGCCGATCGTGCTGGTCCAAGACTACCACTTCGCGCTGCTGCCGCGCATGATCCGCGAGCGCCTGCCGGAGGCGATCGTCATCACCTTCTGGCACATCCCATGGCCGAACTCGGAAGTGTACAGCATCTGTCCGTGGCGTGAGCGCATCCTTGAGGGGCTGCTCGGCAGCTCGATCATCGGTTTCCACACCCAGTTCCACGCCAACAATTTCACTGAAAGCGTCGATCGCTTCCTGGAAAGCCGCATCGAGCGGGCGGATGCGGCGATCTCCTATGGCGGGCAGACGACGCTGGTGCACGCCTATCCCATTTCGATCGAATGGCCGGCGGACCTGCTGGCAAAATTGCCTGATGTCGATGACTGCCGCGCCCGCCTGCGCGACCGGTTCGGACTGAAAGCGGATGTGAAGCTGGCCGTAGGCGTCGAGCGTCTCGACTACACCAAAGGCATTCTGGATCGGTTTCAGGCGCTGGACGAATTGTTCAAGCGATACCCTGAATGGATCGGAAAGCTGTCTTTCCTGCAGATCGCGGCGCCCAGCCGCGGCACGCTGCCGGCTTACAAGCTACTCCACGACGAATGCCACCACTATGCCGAGGAGCTCAACCAGCGTTATGGCAGCGAGGGTTACAGGCCTGTGATCATGGTGGCCGAACATCACTCGCAGGAACAGGTCTATGAGATCTATCGCGCCGCCGACATATGCATGGTCACCAGCCTGCATGACGGCATGAACCTGGTCGCAAAGGAATTCGTCGCGGCCCGCGAAGACGAACAGGGCGTCTTGATGCTCAGCACATTCGCCGGTGCCTCGCGCGAATTGCTGGAGGCGCTGATCGTCAACCCCTACGACGCGGCCATGATGAGCGAGGCGTTGCTGCAGGCACTGACCATGACGCCGGACGAACAGCGCGAGCGCATGCGGCCGATGCGGCAGATGGTCCGCGACAACAATGTCTATCGCTGGGCCGGCAGCATGCTTCTGGACGCGGCGCGCCTGCGCAAGCGCGGTGACCTCGATCGAGTAACCGGTGCTGGCGACCGGCCGCCCGGCATCGACAATGTCGTATCCATGTTCGAACGCAAACGGGTGGCAATGTTATGAGCGAGACCCTGGTTATGAGCGAGAGCCTGAAAAAAATTGCCAGCGAGAGCCTGCAAAAGCCGCCGGCCTTGCTGACTGGCGAATGGGCGTTGTTCCTCGACATTGACGGCACGCTGCTGGAACATGCGGAACACCCCGACGCCGTCTCGGTCAGCGACGAGCTTCGCTCCTTGCTGCAGGGGCTGGATCGCAAGCTGAACGGGGCATTGGCCTTCATCACAGGCCGCTCCGTTGCGGCAGCGGATCAGCTGTTTCAGCCTTTGAAGCTGCGCGCAGCCGGGCTTTATGGCCTGGAACACAGGCTGTTGCCGGACGACGACGTCGAAGTCGCCGGCGAGCCGGCGGATATCGCGGCGCTTGCCGACGAGATCCAGGCCGAGCTCGGTCGTGGGGCCTATATCGAGCGCAAAGGACGGGTGCTGGCCATCCACACGCGCGCTGCCCCGCACCTGCTTCCCCGCGCGACGCAGCTTGTCGAGCAGGCGCTGGCCACGCTGCCAAAGGGCTACCGCGTGGTTCCCGGCAATGCCGGTGTGGAACTGCTGCCGCTCGAGGCCGCCAAGGGCGCCGCGATCCGGCGCTTCATGGACATCGCGCCATTTGTGGGCCGCCGCCCGGTCTTCCTGGGCGACGACACCTCGGACGAAAACGGCTTCGAGGCCGTCAATGATGCCGGCGGCCTGTCGATACGGGTCAAGCCACCTGCGCATACCACCGCGCAGTACGGGCTGGCCGGTGTTGCCGAAACGCTCGCCTGGCTGAAAAGTCAGCTCTAGGTCCGGCCGAAGCGCACCCCGATCGCGCATCTGGAAAGGGCAAGGAAAGGAACGGTTCGATGGGACGCTTTGCACAATTGGTTCGAGAGATCACGCCAAGTTGGCTTCATTCCCGCTCCTCCCGCCACGGGGCCGCCGACATTTCACCGTCCGATGCCGACTCCAGTTGGCAGGAAGCGATCGACAACAAGCTGTATGGGGCTGATACGCCTGATTATTCCTATGTTCCGGAGCAGCCTGTTACGCCGCAAACCGCAGGCCGCCGTCACAGGTCAGGACCTGACCGGTCATGAAACCGTTGGAGACGAGAAAGGCGATTGCCGAGGCGACGTCTTCGGCACGGCCGATGCGGCCAACCGGCGTCTTGCCGGCATAGTCGGCAAAGATAGCCTGCCTCTGCTCCTCGGCCAGAAAATCCCACCAGGGCGTGTCGATGACGCCGGGCGCCACGACATTGACGCGCAGCGGCTTCAGCTCCAGTGCCAGGATCGGCACCACGGTCAAAAGCATGCCGTTGATGGCGGCGATGCCGGCGACGCCGGGCGTTGCGAGCTGCGCCGAGACCGCCGAGATGAAGGTAACCGATCCGGCCTTGTTCAGCGTCGGCAAGGCCGCCTGCAGGCAGGACAGCTGCGGGCGGACTTTCTCGTCGACGCCACTGCCGATGTCGCTCAGGTCAAGTGTCGGGAAGGGGCCAAGGCCCTTGCCGCCGCTGGCCGCAAGCACCAGATGGTCGAAAGGACCGAGGCGCTCGAAGAACTGGCGGACCTCATCCGGCTTCGAGGCGTCGAAAGCAGCCTTCTCGGCAGCGCCGCCAAGGCTTTTCCACGCGCTCTTCAGTTTCTCTTCGTTGCGCCCGGTAATGGTCACCTTCATGCCCGGGCCGAGCAGCTTGCGCGCCGTCGCCAGGCCGATGCCGGACGAGCCGCCGATGATGACGGCATGTTGGATTGTCTTGGTCATGAATGCTGTTCCTTCGATGTGGGGGAGGCCGGGCCGATAAGATCGAGGCTCAAGGCTCGCAACTGTTGCCTTGCCTTGGCGTCATAGGCCTGGGCGTGGGCATGGGATTCCCGCAGGCCGTCGAAATAGAGGCCGCTTTTCCCGTCGAGCGCGGGTGAGATGGCGAGGTTGAGGATGGCGTCGGCGCCGGTCTCGACCGAGCTCCATGGCGTCACGCCTGCCTGCCGGACCATGGTGGTGTTCATGTAGCTCGCCGGATGCAGCGCGTTGACGGTGACGCCGGTGCCTTTCAGCTGCTCCGCCAAATCGACAGTGAACAGAATCTGCGCCAGTTTGCTCTGGCAGTAGGCGCGGACACCGCCATAGGAGCGGGTCAGCATGACATCGCTGAAGTCGATCGCCTGCTGTCCCGCCGAGGCGACATTGACGATGCGCGCTGGAGCGCTCGCCTTCAGCAGTGGGAGAAGCTCCGATGTCAGCAGGAAACCGGCGAGATAATTGACAGCGAAGCGCAG
>NZ_RZRQ01000193.1:0-11538 GCF_003997785.1 Mesorhizobium sp. M7D.F.Ca.US.004.01.2.1
GCCTGACAGGCGCCGGCCATCGCGCGGCGAAAACGAGTTACATATTGCTAGCTGGTCGGATCGGAGGCGACGGTCGATGCGTAGTTGCTTGCCGCGGTTGAACGGTATATCGGCCGAAGTTGCGCGGATCGGTTTGGTGGTGGCCCATAGGGTATTGGCAGAGCTCGTCAGCAGTTTCGCTGATATCTTTGCTACGAGGTCTCGCACCCCCATGGGCACTCCCCCGGGACGGCAGATCCAGTCATGCCTTCGAATCCACGATGCGGGCTTCTGCTTCGAGGCCATCTCGCCTCTTGGCAGCGAAGGCCAAGCCGCTCTCGACTCGGGCACGCTTGGGCCCCGGCGCCTCACCCATAGCGCCCGACGCCCTCACCTGGTGTGGAGGCCGCCAGAGGCGTTTTGGCGAAGATAGTGGTGTGGACGCGGTTAGCCGCTCGCGCATCAGTGGCCAGATGGCTGCCAAGCAGCCCGACGTCGCAGTGAGTACACCTTTTTGGAGTATCCCTTCATGCCGATGCACTCTGGCTCTTGCATTAGAGAGAGCGCATATTTCGAGCTAGCCAGCATAGCTCTCCTCTAGCTAGACTGGTCAGGCCCAGCGGTCGCCGATGCAAACGTCCCCCTACGACCCTAACCGCTGGGCCGCCCAGAGCTTAACGGTCGGCTTAATCTCTTCGATCCGCACCTATCGCCGACATCCTGCGCCAGTGCCACGTCTGGATAGTCGGCACCATGCGCCAGTGCGGCCGCTCCAATTGGGGCGTGGTGCCAGCGCCGCGCCAGCGGCACCGCATCGAAAATCACGCGAGCATCGGGGTTATGGCAAAAGCGCGCGCTTCGGGTTCGCCTGGCCAAGGCATGCCAATTGTTGTCAGAAGCACGGTCCAATACGAAGGACTGGCACCTCAATAAAGAAGCCTGCCGCCTGCAGCATTTTGCTGATTGCAACGTCACGCACGGTCACCTAGCGCGGTTGTCGGCTGGACGCTCGGCCAAAGTCAACCGCCAGATTCTGAACCCTTAGTGTGGCCGGCACGTCTTGAGATGGCCGTTCGAGGTCGCGCCATCTGTCTGCAGCCTCTGTAGCCTGTTTCACAGACCGCGATGAGGTTTCCCGGCAAATGTGTGACCTGGCGGAACCGGCCATCTTCAACCGGTCTGCCGCCAATTTGAAAATGTGTTTTTAACCTGGAGCGAACAGATGCGGATATTGTTTGCCTTCGGCTCGCTTCTTGCCGCTGCGGCTTTCGCTGTTCCGACGATGGCGACCGCCGACGCGTATGTCTTTATCGAGACCATCCCCGGCGCTGTCGTCGACGCCAATTGGGGTTTTGCCCATCACGCTGTGGATGCTCGTGCGTGGTCAGTTGTGGTCAAGCAACACTGAATCATTTTGAATTTTGGCGGAGCCGTTTCAAACAGAGATTTTCGGTTGGTACGGCAGCATTGCGAGTGCAAGGATTTCGATCATGCAATCATTTCCGCCGCTGCCGTCTGCACGCTTTAGGCCTACCTCCAGCCATGCGTGCAGACGGCCTTCCACAAACAAGGCGAGGGAGAGATCATTCGCGGTTGGGTCTTCTCGCATAGCCGTTGGTTGAGCCGATCGGTCGCGATTCAAGCTGGGCGTTGGGGTGGAGGGGATCGGTTTTTCCGGTCCCCTTTCTTTTGACAAGCGGGCAGCGCTCAAAATCACATTAGCTTTGATCGATCACGCCGTTGCCGTACAGTCATCCTGTCACGACAACATCGGGAAAGCCGTCATGCCAACCGCCAGCGCGAATGCCAGACATGATCTGCCGCGCCTGGCGCGGATCGATCCTCGACAGTTTGATCTCCTTTTCACCGGTTGCAAACTCGAACGTTACGCCGCCGGCCAGCATTTGTTCGTCCAGGAAGATGCCGCCGACCGCATCTATGGTGTGATGAGCGGCACGGTGGAGATCTCGATCTATTCGCCTGGCGGCCAGAAGCTGGTGGCCAATATTGAGCTGTCGCGCAGCTTGGTCGGAGAGATCGGAGCACTTGACGGACACCCACGAACGGCCACAGCGATTTGTCTTACTGCATGCGAGCTGGTTTCGCTCAGCCGAACACAACTGTTTGATCGAATTGAGAAAAACCCCTCCCTGGCGCGCGCCATGATCGAACTTTTGTGCGCGCGGCTGCGTTGGGTCAGCGGTGAACTCGGGGATCAGGCCTTTTTCGGCATCGAAGCGAGGCTGGCAAAACGACTGGTCTTTCTGGGCAGCGTGCTGGCCGACGGCGCAGGCTGGATACCGATCTCGCAGTCTGAACTGGGTGAGTTCCTCGGCGCCACGCGCGAATCTGTCAACAAGACGCTCAACGACTGGCGCAACCGGCAGATCATCGCCATCAAGCGCGGCGGCCTGCGCATAGTCGACGCCGGCGCGCTTCGCCATATCGCCGAATCGCAGGACGACGACTGACAGCGGAGGCGCCGGGGGCGAATCAGAGTCGCGAAATCAGAAAGCGTAGTGCCGACCGGCTCGGCATGAAGAAATATCCGCCTCCCCGAGTGGTAACGAATTGAGGGATGCCTTTCAGCACCGTGACCTTTTCCCAGGATGGAATGGTGAACCTGCCGGCACTGTCGCGCGAACCAATCGTCGGGTCTTTTTCGGCAACAAGCCCCTGGAATGAAGTCGACGACACCCAGGTTTGCTGGATGAATTCGTACTGCCGCTCGATATCGGCGTTGAGGCACATGAAGAGCAGCCCCTTTTCGACCTTGCCCTTCTTGTCCTGTTTCTCGTAGCTGCGGCCCACCCGGATGATCCGGTGGCGCTTGCCGATCCTGATCTGCGTTTCACGGTCCTCCCCCAGCGAATCGCGAGGATTCGACCGCCGAACATGGGCGCCCAGCGGGCAACGGTGTCCTTGGGGATCTTCGATGCCGAAGGCAAAATCATTATCGGCACTGCGACCCGGGCGGCCGTCCGGATTGCGCACCAGCGAGGTGCCGTCGGGCCAGCGGCCAAGCATCTTGGCGGCGACCCAGCGCGGGGTAATCGCCGGGTTGTCGGTTTCGCTGGCCGCCTGAATAGCCGCTGCCTTGCAATAGTCGTTGAAGGTGTCGACGTGCTGCTCGAACTGGCGCATGACGAGGAAGGTGCCGTTGCGGCCGAAGTCGCGCGGTGGCGGCGGCAGGCCGGGTATCTGCCGGTTGCGGCGCACCGCCGACAGGATGCCCGTCCGGTCGAGCGACGCCTCGACGGAGGGCGACGCCGGATAGAAACCGTGCTCGTCGCGATAGCCGAACAAGAACTCACCGGGCGCGACAAGATGCATGGGTGCGGCACCGATGTTGGCGCGGGCGGTTCCCCTGACGATCGGTTGCGAGACACCGTCGACGAAACCAAAATGCTCGACCGCGCGTTTGCCGTCGCGCTTTACCGCCAGCGCCAGGTCCGAAACGAGGTTCATGCCTGCGGCCGTCATCTTTCTCTTTGCGGTACCGATCTCCGTCTTCAGCTTCTCCGAACTTTCGGCATAGCAAACCACCACCACGTCAACGGGCTTTTGCGGCGAACCCCACTGCCACTTGTCCGGCACGCTTTCGCCGACATCGTCCAGAATGCGGCTGCGCTCGGGATTGCCCATGCCGTGGCGAAAGGCGACGGGGAATGTGTCCAGCGGCTTGTCGTCGACGCCGCCATCCAGTCCGAGACGGCGAAGACCATCGGGACCGAACGCAACCGTCATCGCCCGCGCCGACGGCACGCCGTCGCCGAAGCTGGTCTGCTCGACGATGAACTCCAGCCAGGCCTTGCGCCTGGCCCTGGAAAGGTTCTCGGGCACGGCGATCGCCAGCATATGGGCATGCCCCAGCGATCCGAACGGGCCGAAGAACAGGGACTGTATCTCGCCGGTTTCTAATTGTTCGAGAGGCAACGGGGTGGACGCAGCGGGGCTGCCGGCCTCTGCCTTCCTTGTTTGCGGGCGCGGCAGGGATCCGAACAGGCTCAACCAGTCACGGGCTTCACTGCTCGTTGCAGAGGCGATGCCAAGCCTGATTCTGGAATTGGCGCGGATGCGCGTCGTGTTGAGACCAGGGTAAGCCGAATACCAGAACAAGGTCGGCACCTGCTGCCGCCGCGCCCAGCGCTTGAAACGGTCGCCGTCGCGCGCGCCATCGAGGAAGAGCCAGCGCGTGCGCGGATAACCTTCGGTGTTGCTCCATACGCCGGTCAGGCCGGCAGCGGCCTTGGCGATGAAATCCTCGAGATAGCTCTCCCAGCTACCACCATAGTTGGAGAGGAACATCAGCCTGTTGGTGCCGGGCAACAGCACCCAGCGGGCGAAGTGGATGGTGTTGATGGTGGCAAGGAACCCTGGCTTGAAGACCTTCTGTGCCGAGATCGAGATCAGGTAGAACGACAGCCTGAGCGCCAGCCTGCGCAACGTTCCAACCTTCATTGTCGAGATCGCCGTCAGATGGTTCTGGGCTTGTCCAGGCTGGTCCTCGTGGGCCAGAATCTTGTCGAGGGCGCCGAGGTCGACCGGCGTGCTGTGCGGGCGATCAATGTCTTCGAGGCGCCGCAAGGCGAGAAAGCACAGGCCGAGGATCAGGGCTGCCAGCGCCAGAATTCCAAGCACAGTCAGCAAAAGCGCCGTGCCGGCTATGACAACGCTGCCGAAAGTGACACCTGGCGGATCGCCGAACACCAGCACGTAGGTCATCCGCCAACAGGCAAGCACCACTGCGGCAACAGTGGCCAGCACGGCCGGCGCCAGCAGCGTGGTCGTTATGGCTTGCCACCATTTTCCGGGCGGCCGTTCGAGCAGGCTTTCGGCAGGCTCGAATGCCCAGTCGAATTTTCCCAGGGATCGGACATGCCGGCGGGCTTCGTCAAGCATGGCGGCCGCCCCGCCATGGGCGGCGCCCGGCTGCTCGACCACGGGCCGAACGGCATCAGCAAGTTCGGCTTCGGCCAGGATGCGCTGCACCGAATGGCCCGGCGTGCCGGAAAAGACCAATCCGGCGTTGCTGCCGAAGGACGGGGATATCTCGACATTGTGCTTGCGCAGGAAATTGTCCAGCGTGTCTTCGTCACGAAGATCACACACGTCCTTGAAGATCGGCCGCAGCCTATGACCGATGGCATGGGTAATGGCGTTGATGACGTCGTCGGTGCTGCCGTCGCCAGATGTCTCCAGAACAAGCGCTCCTTCCCCATCAGCCGAGGCATTGCCCGCCTCGCCAGTTGGGACGACAGCCAAGCTGGCGAAATGGATGGTGCCGGCGGTATTGAGCGCGGCACGGATCTCGTCGCTGGCAGGATTGCCAAATCCGGCGACCTGGCCGCGGATGGCGTCCAGTGACGCCGACCGGGTAATCGGGCATATCACCGTGACCATAGAGTGGGTGACCGTGCGGCAAAGAGCGGGCCGCTCGAAATCGACCTTAAGGCCGTCCGGATACGCGCCGACATGCGTCATCCTGCCGGCTTTGCCGCGCACACGTCGGACATTGTCCTTCTGAAACAGGGCGCGAAGACTCTCGCCAATCTGGATCCTGGCGATTTCGGCGCCAATGCATTGATGAATGCCGTAGCCGAAGACTAGGTAATCGCGATGCGGGCGCGACGTGTCGAAGTGGTTGGGCCTCTGCACCGCCTCAGGATCGAACATCGCCGACAGCGTTGCCGGCATGACCACCGTCCCGGCCTTCACCAGACGCTCGCGGCGCGTGCCCCTGGCGATGGTTGCGTCGCGCACGGTGTAGCGCCAGGGGCCAATCCAGATTGGCTTGAAGCGCATGACTTCCAGAATGGCCTTGTCCAGTCCGCCGGTGTCGTTGCTGGCCAAGGCTGCATCGATAGCCTGCCGCGCATCACTGCGGGACAGGATCACGTCGAGGCAGTTGCTGCCAGCGAGCACATTGGTTGGAACAAAGCCGGCGATCATGCCGAGCATGATCGAATGAATGTCGGTCAGCGACAGGCGATCCTGATCCAGCAGGCGGACCAGCCTTGCCAGCGGCTGCTCATCCTTGGCCCCCTTCTCCCGGATCGCGTCGATGGAGCGGTCGATGATCTTGATCAGCCGGTCGCCGGCCACCACCGCAAGCTGGCGCGTGACCGGGCTCGCCGTTGGATCCGAAAAGAACAGCGCGCTCAACGCCATGGCCCAATCGGCAAACTCGGATTCATCATCGATCTCGAGGCCGAAATAATCGCGGCAGATGCGCACCGGAACGATCTTCATAAGATCCGCGATCGCGTCGAAGCCGGGGCTGGCGCGTGTCATGATGTCTTGTGAATGCTGCGCGGCGATCGGCCTGACCAAGGCCTCGATTTCTGCCGGGGGGAAAGCGCTCAGCACCGACGATTTCATGCGCCGGTAGTCGGCGCCGTCCTGCATGCCGAGAATGAAGTTCGATCCGCGCGCCAGTTCGGTCATCTCCGGCCCGTATGGCGTCTCGAATTCATCCCCGCGCTCCAATATGTCGCGAACGTCGGCGTTCCTGGTCACGAGCAGGAAATTGCCTATGGCGAGATTGGGCCAGAACCGGCGCAGCAGCGCCAGCGCCCAGCGCGGATCATTGAAGAGAAAGCCAGCTATGCGCGACGCGACGCCCTTGGAGCGGAGGCGTCCCAGGTCAAATGGCGGCATTTCAGACAGCGGACGCTGGCTTTTCTGTCCTGCCCGGATGGCATCGAAATACTTTATCCTGATCATGCGCGGTCTGGCCCCCCGGCTGTCCACGTCATTGCGATGCCGGCTACCCAAAGGCCTAGGTTTGCAGCCGTCTCGCGTATGTGAATGTTTTCACAGTTGTCGGTGTTCCGCCACCTCGATTACGCACCGCTCGCTGCATGTCATTTGGCCAGTTCAAAATTGGCGATGAGAAATTCGTTTGCCGCCTTGTCGGCAAACGGTATCCAGCGCACCCTTTGCTCCGAAAAATCCGGATGTCTGGTCATGAGTATAGCCAGTTCCCGCGTGGCCTCCTGCATGCGCCCGCTTCTCGTCAAGGCGCCGATCTTCAGGAACCGGGAATAAAAATAGCCGGGCGACAGATCGAGCGATCGGTCCGCAGTGGAGATCGCGGATGGCCAATCCTCGACGAAGCTGTAAGCGGCGGCCAATTCCCCCAGGTTATGGAACCGATAGAGGTCGAAGGGGCTCAGTCGCTCCGTATCGACAAAGAACGGTATCGCACCAGCGGCATCGCCGAGCAGCAGGCGCGCACTGCCCATCGCCGAGCGCGCAAAGGCGAAGCTTGGATTGATATGAAGCGCTTCATCGAGATGATCGACCGCCGATCCGGGCCGTCCCCTCATGATGTCGATAACGCCGAGATGAGCGTGCGGGCGGGCATCCAGGCTGTCCATCAGCAAGGCCTTGCGCGCATACTGCTGGACCTTGTCCAGATCGTCGCTGTCGCCGAACCGCAGCCAGGCCCGCCAGAAATACCACCATGCCAGTTCGTTCAGCACCGCGCTCGAGTTCGGATCGTCCCGGTAGGCCTTTTCGAAGAACTCCAGTGCGATTTCTGTGTCGCCGCGAGTGCGCCGGTTCATATGCCAGCGTCCGCGCCGCACCAATTGCCATGTTTCCAGACTTTCCCACGGCACTTGGAAGGTCCGCGCCTGTTCGGCCCGGTCGACCTCCTTATCGAGGATCGAAACGATCTCGGCGCCGATCTGGTCGCGCAGACTGAAGATGTCGACCAGGGCCCGGTCGAAGCGCTGCGACCACACCAATCGCCCATTTGAGACGTCGGCAAGCGAGGTGCTCAGACGGATCTGCCCGCCATTGTGCGTCAGCGTGCCGCTGACGATGTAGCGCGCACCAAGAGCGTTGCCTATTACCCGCGTTCCCAAAGTGTCATCGCGAAACTGGAAACTGGAGCTCTTGGCGATCACCGAGAGCCACCTGCTGTTGGAAAGGCCGTAGATGATGTCTTCGGCTATGCCGTCGGCAATGTAACCGACGTCGCGCTCGCCTCCATGGCCCTGGAACGGCAGCACGGCGATCGCGGGCGGACCTTTGGACGACAGCTTCTGGTGACCATTGACGGGAAGCGTGGCCGAGACCAACGACGCCGGTGATGCCCCGCTGCCAATGCGCCCGGCGATCAGAACGCGCACCGGCAGGGCGATGTTCTTCAGCATGAATTCGCCAAGATCGGTGAACTCGGCCGCCGTCTTGTCCTTCACATGGTGCCAGGTCGTTTCCGAGACGGCGAGACCATCGTGCGGCGCGAACTCCTGGATCCTGGCGGCGATGTTGACGTCGTCCCCATAGAGCCGGCCGTCCCGGACGATGACGTCACCGGTGTTGATGCCGGCGCGAAAGGGCATGCGCATGGCTTCGTCGACCGATGAGTTGAGCGCGACAATGCGGCCCTGAAAATCGAACGCCGCGCGCAGCGCCTCGATCGGATTGCCGAATTCGGCCATGATGCTGTCGCCGGCATCGCCGAAGGTGCGGCCGCCAAAGGTACTGCAACTGTCGGCGATGATGTCGCGCCGCTCCTCGAACGCAGCGACGGCCGATTCATCGTCAAGACCCATCAGCCGCGAGAATCCCACGGCATCGATAGACATGATTGTCGCTAGCTGACGGGTGTAGTTCCGTTCAGCCATGTTCGAGCCCCAGTCCCTTTTGCCCCAGCACAGGCGACCACCCGCTCCTGAACCTTCGCCGCGTTGCTGGAAGAGTCTTCCTGGCAGATGCGCCGCGCCGATCTCGCCCTGTCATGTCGTGAACTCTAACAGTGCCTCGGCAAAAGCTCTACCACGATCGACTAACAGATCGCAGACCACCCGCATCGTTGCATGCCTAACCGCCGGTTTGGATCACGCACCAGGCGTCGTGCCGGGAAGCCACGTTGGCACTGCTGACTGACGTTGAAACGGAAAATACGCGCGCCCTATCTGCTGCGTGCGCGCGCTGGCCACGTCATAGGGTACGGGTTCCGGCATCGACGTGACCAACTTATGCGGCGGAGGGCCCGCGACGCTTCTCGGTCCGCGCGACTGCTGCCAGACCCGCGGCCCCGTCGGTTATCTGGGTGATTTTCTGAATGATGCCAAGGTCACAAGAATAATAGATGGTCTGTCGGTGACGCCTGGTGGAGACCAGTTTGTATTTGCGCAGCTTACTCAGATGTTGAGATAGAGCGCTCTTGCTAAGTCCGACTCGCACAGCCAGTTCACCAACCGAGACTTCACCTTCTGTCAAATGGCTCAGAATCAGAAGTCTTCTCTCATTGCCTAGAAGCGACAGAAATGCAGCCACTGGCTGCGCATGGCTAATGAACCTCCCCGGATTCAGGGAGTTCGCCTGTAGAACATTGGCACGATGCATTCGCCTGATGGAAAATTCTTCGCGATTGTGCTGCATTCGACTTGGCCCGTTCGACTTGGCCTGTTGTCCGGCCAAGCGCCAACGCTGGTCCCAGAGCGCGTCGCTTGAACCGGTTGGAACGCGACGCGCCTTACCAAATTGGAATTGGATCGCATCAGTCAGGCGCGAAGCGGATATTACAGGGGCTTCAGCAACATCCGAGCCTAGTCGCCGGATTCAAAACTAGTTGCCGGAGCCGCCCCCGGAGTCGCCACCTCTGCCACCGTTATCACCGCTCTTGCCACCGTTATCACCGCTCTTGCCACCGTTATCACCGCTCTTGCCGCCGTCGTCGCCGCTCTTGCCGCCGTTATCGCCGGTCTTGCCGCCATCGTCGCCGGTCTTGCCGCCATTGTCGCCGCCCTTGCCACCGGGATCGCCGCCACCGCTCGGATCATCTCCACCGCCAGGACCGTTGTTGTCGCCGGAACGTGCAAGCGTGGTCGCAATGAGCGAGGTGGTGATAGGTGGGCATTGCTCGATTTGGTCCGAGGAAAGGATACTCCTGCGATTTATCGCGATACAACACCGCGCATAGTTGGCATCGGTAAGTGGTTGACACTGAGCTGCCGTCAACCGCGGCCTAATACTCTCCTCTGCTTGAGTACAACTCACCCAATTTGCAGTTATAAGCGCAGATGAAATGAGTAAAGCTGAGCGGTACCTGCCCTTCCAAGCCATATATCGCAGCATTTCTTCCTCCAACGGAAACGCACCCGGCCCCAAACCAAAGCGCTATCAACCAATTTCCACAGTTTGGTAACATATTGTTATGTATATTGGCGGAAAATACCTTTTTAAGGATTGATTTACCAATTTCTGCGAGGCTTGTTGGCGACTTGACAACGAAAGGAGATGGTAGGTGATGCGTTTCGCTACGCTTGTTGCCGTAGCTGTGGCGGTAACTGGTTGCAGTGAAACCATGCAGACAACCAAAACCAGCCCTGCGATGGTCACAAAGGGGTATGCATTCCCACCGCCGGCCGCCCGGGTCTTCTGTTCGAGCCACCCAAGCCTCTGCAGCACCAACGGGCAGGTCAAGCTGGTGACGCTGACACCAGCACGCAAGGCCGAACTCGACGCCGTGAACACGTCCGTCAATCGCCGGATCGAGGAGCGTAGCGACCTCGTCACGACAGGCAGTGCCGATGATTGGCGTCTACCGACCAAACAGGGTGATTGCGAGGACATTGCGATCCTGAAAAAGAGCGAGCTCTTGAAGCGCGGGTGGCCTGCTTCCGCCCTGCTTCTGACGGTCGCTTCACTCGGCGGCGAGGGTCACACGGTGCTTACGGTGCGAACCGACAAGGGAGACTTGATCCTGGACAACCGTGGCAGTGTCATCAGGGATTGGTCACGCACTTCATATCGCTACTTTGCCCGACAGTCGCAATCCGCCAACGGGAAGTGGGTGCGGATCAGTTCTTGAGCTTCGGTACAACTTCGGCCCAACCGATGCATATCGACCAATGCGCGGCGGATAACGACGCGCACAAGATGACTTGAGGCCTATCGACGGGATCCATTGCCGTGCGACGCGCTTCAGAGCCCGGATCGGTCTATATGCCCGACCCTCTATACCGGGCGGCTTCCCTCCAGAATGCGAGCGCCATTCCTGGAGAACGTCCTTTCACTTCAAAATCTCGCCCCCGATAGGCTCCTGCCGCAATCCATACTGTCTTTGAACGCTGATAGATCGTGATGCCCCGTGCGCGCGCCCGGGCGCACAGGTCCGCGTCATTCTGAGACATTTTTCCAGCCCCGTTGCTCAACCCTCCAAAAACGATTGTAATGAGGAAGTTCTTCCCACAAAAAAGTCCGCAGCCGGCGCATGGCCTTCGTGGAGTTCGTCAGACCTTGTGCACCGGGCTGCTTCCATCACACGCCAGCGGACACCCCCACATCGCGTGCGGCATGACTTTTGGCAGGTCTCAGGCAAGATTCTCCTTTTGGATTATCTGACGCGGCACGTCTGCCCTTTCGGATGAATGCATTTCTTTTCTATATATTTGATAGAATTAAGTCCGCTATCAACGGAGGCAGAAATGACCAAACCTCATTTCAGGAAACTGCTCGGCGCACTGGTCGCCACATCTGTTCTATCAGGCACGCTCGGTTTCGCGTTTGCCGATACCACCATCCTCAACGTGTCCTACG
>NZ_RZRQ01000194.1:0-11509 GCF_003997785.1 Mesorhizobium sp. M7D.F.Ca.US.004.01.2.1
GTCAAGCGCTTCACCACGAACGGCATGGCGACCGATCAGGGCAAGACCTCCAACATGCATGGCCTGGCGATTGCCGCCGAGACGCTGGGCAAGCCGATCCCGGAGGTCGGCCTGACCACGTTTCGGGCGCCCTATACGCCGGTGACCTTCGGCGCGATCGTCAGCCATGCGCGCGGTCCGCTGTTCGACCCGACACGCAAGACGGCGATCCATCCCTGGGCCGAGGCCCAAGGGGCGGTGTTCGAGGATGTCGGCCAGTGGAAGCGCGCCTGGTATTTCCCCAATGCGGGGGAAGACATGCACGCTGCCGTCGACCGTGAATGCGTCGCGGTGCGCAAGACGGCCGGCCTGTTCGATGCCTCGACGCTGGGCAAGATCGAAGTGGTCGGGCCGGATGCGGCCAAGTTCATGGAACTGCTCTACACCAACCCATGGGAGAAGCTGGAGCCCGGCCGCTGCCGCTACGGCATCATGCTGCGCGAGGACGGCTTCATCTATGATGACGGTGTCGTCGGCAGACTGGCGCCGGACCGTTTCCATGTGACCACGACGACCGGCGGCGCGCCGCGCGTCATGAACCACATGGAGGACTATCTCCAGACCGAGTTCCCGCATCTCAATGTCTGGCTGACCTCGATCACCGAGCAATGGGCGGTCATCGCCGTGCAGGGCCCGAAGTCACGTGACATCATCGCGCCGCTGGTCGAAGGCATCGACATGTCCGACGAGGCACTGCCGCATATGTCGGTGCGCGAAGGCAAGATCTGCGGCGTGCCGACCAGGCTGTTCCGCATGTCGTTCACCGGCGAGCGCGGCTTCGAGGTCAACGTGCCTGCCGACTATGGCCAGGCCGTCTGGGAAGCGCTGTGGGCTGAAGGTCAGAAACATGGCGCTGCCGCCTACGGCACCGAGGCCATGCACGTGCTGCGCGCCGAAAAGGGCTATATCATCGTCGGCCAGGATACCGACGGCACGGTCACGCCGAACGATGCCGGCCTCGACTGGGCGGTGGGCAAGAAGAAGACCGATTTCGTCGGGATCAGGGGCATGGCGCGACCGGACCTGGTCGCCAAGGGCCGCAAGCAGCTGGTCGGTCTCAAGACCAAGGACCCCAAGGTGGTGCTGGAAGAAGGCGCGCAGATCGTCGAGGACCCGAAGCAGGCGATTCCGATGAAGATGATCGGCCATGTCACTTCGAGCTACTGGTCGGAAAATTGCGGCCGCTCGATCGCGTTGGCGCTGGTCGCCGGCGGCCGCGATCGCATGGGCGAAACGCTCTACGTGCCGATGCCGAACGGGGTGATCGAAGTGGAGGTTACCGGCATGGTGTTCTTCGACGAGACGGGAGGGCGCCTCAATGGCTAAGGCCGCTGCAAGAAAGACGGCTCCGGCTGCATCGCCTTCGGTAGAACGCCGTCCGGCGCTGGCTGGACGCAGCACTTCGGCGACCAGCGTCAAGGTCGAGGTGCTGCCGCCGGCTGAGCGCATGTCATTGCGTGCGCCGGAGGCTTCGGTTGCAGCGCTTTCGAAAGCGCTCGGGGTGACCTTGCCGAACAAGCCGAAGACGTCTGCCTCGAAGGGTGGGCGAACCGCCTTGTGGCTCGGCCCCGACGAATGGCTTGTTGTCGACGAGGCCGGTAACGATCCGCTCGCCGATTGCGCCAAGGTTTCCGTGCTGCACTCGGCGGTCGGCATCTCGCATCGCAACATTGCTATCGCCGTGACGGGCGCCGGGGCAGCAGCGACGATCAATGGGGGTTGTCCGCAGGATCTATCGCTCGACGTCTTCCCGGTGGGAGCAGCGTCGCGCACCATCCTGGGCAAGACGGAGATCGTGCTGCTGCGCACAGCCGCCGACACCTTCCGGGTTGAATGCTGGCGTTCCTTCTCGGACTATGTTTTTACTTTCCTGTCCGAGGGATCGCGCGACGCAGCGGTCTGAACTCGGAACGTTTTGCAGGGCACGCTCGTTCTGCATCCGCACGCCGAGGGAGAATGCCGATGCCGTCGAATTCCGCGCCGAAGTCGCCGGTCAAGAAGACATCGGCCGTCCGCTCGCTCGAACATGAGCGGCACGAAGCGCCGAGCGCCGAAGAGGAACTCGAGGAAGGTCTCGAAGACACGTTCCCGGCCAGCGATCCGATATCGATCACCAGCACGTCCATTCCCGGCGCGCCCGCGAAACCCGGCAAGGCCAAGACCGTGCCCGGGCGCAAGAAGCGCAAGACGTAGAGCGGTTCATCGTTTCGCGGAAACGCCGAACCGCTCTCCTTTTTCATTTTAGCGCAATTCCGGACGGAAAACCGTTTCACACTTTTCCTGGAATTGCTCCAGTTTTCCATCGGACCAGATCGGATCGGACCTTCTCAATCCCATTGGACATGCTATTTAAAGCGCTTTGGGAGATGAAAATGCCGACAAAAGCGATCGTTTGGGGCGAGAATGTCCATGAGCAGACCAATGCCGCCGTGCGCGACCTCTATCCCTTGGGGATGCATGGCACCATTGCCGCGGCACTCAACCAGGACAAGGGCATCGAGGCGACCACCGCCACCTTGCAGGAGCCCGAACATGGCCTGAGCGAGAAGCGCCTGGCGGCTACCGACGTGCTTTTGTGGTGGGGCCATGCGGCGCATGGCGACGTCAAGGACGAGATCGTCGAGCGGGTGCAGAAGCGGGTGTGGGAAGGCATGGGCCTGATCGTGCTCCATTCCGGCCACTACTCGAAGATTTTCAAGCGGCTGATGGGCACGCCCTGTTCGCTGAAATGGCGCGAGGCGGGCGAGCGCGAGCGCGTCTGGGCGATCAACCGCGGCCACCCGATCGCGCAAGGCATCGGCGATTGCCTGGAGATCGGCGAGACCGAAATGTATGGCGAACCCTTCGCCGTGCCGGAGCCGCTCGAGACGGTGTTCGTCTCCTGGTACGAGGGCGGCGAGGTGTTCCGGTCAGGGCTGACCTACCAGCGCGGCGCAGGCAGGATCTTCTACTTCTCGCCCGGCCACGAGACCTATCCGATCTATCACAATGAGGGCGTGCAGCAGGTGCTGCGCAACGCGGTGCACTGGGCGCACAACCCGGCGCCGGCATGGTCCGGCATCACCAATGCGCCGAACGTGCCGACGGATGCGGCCAAGGAGAAGATCGTCCAGAAGGGGCTGCGCCTGCATGCCGATGGCGACAAGGGCCTGAGTTGATTAGGGGCTTGAGTTGATTTGGGCTTGAGTTAAGCGGGGGCTTGGGTTGATGCATCGAATTCTTCTGCTCGGCACCGGCGGCATCGCCGGGCATCATGTCGAGGAGTTTGCCGGAATTCCGGGCTGCAGCATCGGCGCGCTCGCCACGATCGTGGCGAGCCGCTACATGACCGGCCACGCCAACGATCTGTCTCTCGCCCTGCACGGTACTAGGGGCGCCATCAAGGTCGAGACCGACGGCAAGGTATCGAACCTGTCTGCCTGCCTGGGTGGGGATGTCGATCTTCAGCGCTGGCAGACGCTGGCGCTGCCCAGTGTCAAGCGCAATGCCCGGCGCTTTGCCGACGCGCTGGATTCAGGCCGGAACGGCGATCCATCGTTCCGGCGCGCCGCAGACATGCAGAAGCTGATCGACGCGGCCTTCGAGAGTTCAGCGGCGAAGCTGCCGATCTCGATTGCCTGATATCCTGTCGTGGCCTTAACCCGGGCGGTCTGCTGTGAAGCGGTCAACTGGCATTGCCATCGCGCCAGGCGGTCTGGCCCATCAGCCGGTTCATGGTGGAAAGGTACTCATCTTCCGAGGTCGACCAGCGCAGCCTTGCCATTTCCTCGGTATCCGGACCGGCGAGATAGCGCAGTCGGTGCGACGGATCGGTCGCTGCCGCAAAGATCGTCGCAACCACCCGCTGTTCGTCCGCATCCGGGAACGGGTAGTTCATCATCGACTGCATCATGTGGTAGAAGTAGGGCTTGTACGTTGCCGGGACCGAAACAGCCTCTGACGCCGTCATGGTGTTGGAGGTGAAGCTGGTGGTGCGCATGGCTCCGGGTTCGACGAGCTTGACGAGGATGTTCTGCGATTCAAGCTCGTAGGACAGCGATTCCGACAGGCCTTCCACGGCATGCTTGGTCGCGGTGTACAGCGCCAGCAGCGGTACGGCGGCCAACCCGACGCCCGAGGTGATGTTGATGATGGTGCCGCCGCCCTGGTCACGCAAATGCGGGATCGCCGCCTGCATGACATTCATCATTCCAAAGACGTTGGTCTCGAAGATGCCGCGGATCGTCTCCTTCGCGGTGGCCTCGAAGATCGAGACGACACTGATGCCGGCATTGTTGACGACGGCGTTGATATGTCCGAAGCGCTCGATGCCAGCGGCAATCGCGGCCTCGATGCTTGCGGGATCGGTGACATCGAGCGGCAGCACAAGCATTTGATCGGCATGGCCGGCGGCGAGACTCTGGTCCGGCTTTCGCATTGTCGCGATAACGTTCCAGCCTTGGGTGGCGAAGTGCCTCGCCGTGGTCTTGCCGAGCCCGGACGAACAGCCGGTGATGAGGACGGTATTGGTCATTCACATAACTCCTTGAGGTTATGCGGCTGATCTATGTAAAGCGCTCTGGCTGATCTATAACGAGGAGTGCCAATTACATTACGGATCGTCTCATTTGGACCCTTTGACCGATATTATCGCCCTGTTGCGCCCAAAGACGCTGCTGCTCGGCATCTTGCGGCAACCGGTGAGTGGGGCATCCGCTCGCCCTACCAGACCGATCCCACCTTCTATCTGGTGACCGAAGGTGAATGCTGGTTCCAGGCCGAGAATGCCGATGCCGTGCGGCTGTGCGCGGGGGATTACCTGCTGGCGGCGCAGCCGTGTTCCGCGTGTTTCGTCAGCCATATCGGCGCGAAGCTCGTTCTCTCCGACGCCGAGTTCAAGGAACGCAACACGATCGACAACGAAGTCCGGGTCGGCAGCAGGACGGAGGGCCCGACGACGCGCATACTTGGCGGCCTGATCATCTGCGATCCGGCCAATGCCGACCTGCTGTTCGGCCTGCTGCCGCGCTTCACTCATATCCGTGCGGCGGAAGATGTCGGTGAGCGGCTCGCAGGCCTGATGCGTATCATCGTCGATGAAACGCATGCTGCCAGGCCGGCCAGGGACATGGTGCTGTCACGGTTGATCGAGGTGATGCTGATCGAAACGCTGCGTCGCGATGGCGCGCAACGCGCATCACAGCCTCAGGGCCTGCTTGGCGGCCTCGCCGATCCGCAATTGGCCAAGGCACTGACCCACCCACATCCATTCGAATGTCGGCAGGGCGTGGACGATTGCCGAGTTGGCGAAAACCGCCGGAATGTCGCGCTCGCGATTTGCCCGACGCTTCGTCGATGTCGTCGGGGCGGCACCGGTCGAATATTTGCTGGCATGGCGCATGGCGCTGGCCAAAGACGCACTGCTGCACAGTCAGAAGCCGCTCAGCCAGATCGCTGCCGATGTCGGCTATCAATCGCCAAGTGCTTTCAGCACCGCCTTCAGCGGCAAGGTCGGTTGCGCACCAACCCAGTATGCCGCTCGAAGCCGGGGCGAGACCATGCCCGGGGAAACCCGGGCGGGTATGCAATCAAACCTCAGAATGCGCTCGGCACAATCCACGGGTTGACGCTGATGCCGAGGCGCGGGCCCTTGCCTTCGGCGGTGTTTTCCGTGACGCCCTTCTTCTCGACCGAGCCGGTCGAAGCGCAATCGAGCTTCACGTTGGTCTTGGTGTCGATGCAGGTTGCAGTCGGCGCATGCTTGACCGGGTGGGTGGTGTTGGCGGCAAAGGCCGAACCGGACAGTGCCAGCACGGCGGCGAGGGTGAGAAGGGTCTTTTTCATTGTCAGTCTCCGTTTTCGACGGGTGAATTTTTCTCGTACATGTACGATGCACTGTACAGATACGTCCGTCGATCGCGAAGTTCAAGCCAAAACCGTACGCGTACGGTAAATTTTTTGTTAACCAAGAAATTCGCCCTGATGCTGGGAAGGGCGGAGAGGAAATATGGAAACGAACGGAACTGGCGTTCAGCAGTTGACCAGTATCTCGGTCAGCGGTGGCACGTCTTGCGTGCTGAGCGTGGCAAGCGTAAAATCGCACATCCGCTTCACGAAAGCCTGCGGATCTCCGAAGGGGTAGAACGGAAAGGTGATGAGCAGCGAGATCGTGCCGTGGCCGACCGCCCAAAGCATGGTGGCGATGGCGCGCGGATCGCCTTGCAACTTGCCGGCGGCGACGCAGGCCTCGACCCGGCTGATCAGCGCTTTCATCGCCGGGTTGCCCTCTTCCATGTCCTCGTAGCTTCTGCCTTCCGGCAACTTGGTCTTTTCGGTCATGAAGACAGTCCGGTATTCGTTGGGATTGCCAAGCCCGAACGCGGCATATTCCGTCATCACTGCCTGCAAGGCCTCGATCGGATCGTCGGACGAATGCCCCTCGATGCGTCGGGCAAGCGTCTCGAACGCATCCTCGGCGAGCGCGAACAGGATGTCCTGCTTGTCGGCGAAATAGGAATAGACCGACATCGGGGCATAGCCGACCCGCTTGGCCAGTTTGCGGATGGTTAGCCCTTCATAGCCTTCTTCCTGGACGAGCTTATGGGCGGCCGCGACCAGCTCGGAGCGCTGTTCTGCCTTTTGTTTCTCGCGGCGTGTCTGGACGCTCGGCGGCAAAATCTCGTGCCTTCGTTGGGATGGTGCGTGGCTAATTATATACGCTGTACGAAAACGAACAAGGGCGCGGGAAGTTCCCAAACGGAAGGTGTCAGATCGCGCCGACGCCGCCGTCGACGGCCAGCGCATGACCGGTCATGAAGGAGTTGGCGGGGTCGGCGGCGAACAGGATCGCCGTAATCACTTCCTCCACTTCGGCCACCCGCTTCATCGGCACGCCGCGCGTCAGCTCGGCCAACGCCTCTTCTTCCGGCACGCCGGAGACGCGCACGAAGCCGTCCACCATCGCCGTCCTGGTGTGGGCGGGGCAGATCGCGTTGATCCGCACACCCTTGGTTGCGTATTCGGCCGCTGCCGATTTTGTCAGCCCGACGACGCCATGCTTGGCCGCCGCATAGACCGAAAGTTTTGGCGCGCCGACCAGCCCGGCGACCGAGGCGATGTTGACGATGGCGCCGCCCTTGCCGTTCGCCTTGAACTGCCGTTCCATCTGCGGAATCTGGTGCTTCATGGCATAGAACACGCCGAGCAGGTCGATCTCCAGGACGCGGCGGGCCTCGTCCGATTCGACCTGCGGCAGACGCACGAAGCTCTGGACGATGCCGGCATTGTTGACGGCGATGTCCAGCCGGCCGAATTTTTCGACCGCCAGCCTGACCAGATCCTCCGACAAGCCTTCGTCCGCTATGTTGCCGGCGAGGATCGCCGTCTCGACCTGCAGCGTGCCTGCAAGATCGGCGAGTGCCTTTTCGTCGATGTCCGATAGCACCAGCTTTGCGCCTTCAGCGGCAAAGCCTTTCGCCGCACCTCGGCCGAGCCCGCCGGCAGCACCCGTGATCAGCACCGTTGCTCCGTCGAAGCGGCCCATCACGCCTCCTTGTCGATCAGTTTGGCGGCAAGATGCGAAAGCAGCTTTACTGCCTCGCCATAGGTCCTGGCTTTTTCCGGATTGGAGGCGTTGCCGTCCAGCGCCCGCTTGAAGACGCCCTGGCAGATCGCAGCCAGCCGGAAGAAGGAAAAGGCGAGGAAGAACGTCCAGTTGCCGATCCCGGTGAGCCCGCGCCGCCGGCAGTAGCTGGCGACGTAGTCCTCCTCGGAAGGCAGGCCGAGTGCGGAACGGTCGACACCACCCAGGCCGCGAAAACCCGACGCGTGCGGCAGCCGCCATTGCATGCACTGATAGGCGATATCTGCGAAGGGGTGGCCAAGCGTCGACAGTTCCCAGTCGAGCACCGCCAGAACCTGGGGCCGATCGGAAGCGAAGATCAGATTGTCCAGCCGGTAGTCGCCATGCACCAACGAGACACGGCCGTCATCTGCGGGCATATGCGTTTCCAGCCAGGCGATCAGCCGG
The DNA here is from genome assembly GCF_003997785.1 of Mesorhizobium sp. M7D.F.Ca.US.004.01.2.1. Taxonomy (NCBI): domain Bacteria; kingdom Pseudomonadati; phylum Pseudomonadota; class Alphaproteobacteria; order Hyphomicrobiales; family Phyllobacteriaceae; genus Mesorhizobium; species Mesorhizobium sp. M7D.F.Ca.US.004.01.2.1. Next base: position 8,048 of record NZ_RZRQ01000194.1, read on the forward strand.
TCCATGTCGGCGACAGTGCCGGTTTCCGAGGCGCGGTACTGGCTGGTCCAGCGCGCCAGCTGGCGCTCGAAATAATTGCCCGGCCGGCCGAAATCGCCGAGCCCCACGGCCTCGACATCGACATCGTGCAGCGCGGCGAGAGTGTCGTTCATGGCATCGTAGATGGCGGCGCGTTCTTCGTTGCCGCCTGCCTCCGGCAGCGCCGGATCCCAGAAAATGCGGCCGTCGAGGAAATCCATCACGTAGAACATGCGGCCGATCGGCGAGGCTTCGTCGGAAAGATGCAGCATCCGCGGCACAGGTACGGCGGTGCCGGCAAGCGCGCCCATCACTCTGAATTCGCGGTCGACCTGATGCGCCGATTTCAACAACTGCCCCGGCGGCTTGGCGCGCAGCACGTAGCGGCCGCTTGCCGCCGTCACGAGATAGGTCGGGTTCGATTGGCCGGATTTGAATTTTTCGATTGCAGCAAGCCCGGAAAAGCCCGGTATGTTCGCCTCGAGGTAAGGCGCAAGCGCTGCCTGGTCGAGAACGTTCGGATCGCTCATGCCGTCTCGGGCTGGCGTTCGATCAGGGTCAGCGTCAGCCAGCGCGCGGTCAGCGCCGGTTTCTTCGAACCCTCGATCTCGATCGTCACATCATGCGCCGTCTGCACCCAGCCCGACGGCCTGACCTTGACGTCGGCCAGCACGAAACGGGTGCGGATGCGCGCGCCGGTCTTCACTGGCGCCAGGAAGCGCAGCGAATCGAAGCCGTGGTTGACGCCCATCTTGCTGTTTTCCAGCGGCGGCATGGTCTCGAACGTCATCGCCGACAACAGCGACAGCGACAGGAAGCCGTGCGCGATGGTGCCGCCGAACGGCGTCTCGCGCATGGCCCGCTCGGGGTCGCAGTGAATGAACTGGTGGTCGTCGGTGGCATCGGCGAACTGGTCGATCATGCGTTGCGTGACCACCCGCCACGGCGACACGCCAACCTCCTTGCCAACATTGGCCAGAAGCACATCGAGACTGATCGGTTCCACGCTCATGTCCTCCAGTTCACCTCCGGCTTCTGTGGCCGGAAAATGTCATTCCTTGAACAGCGTCAGCCCATGCTGCACCGACTGTCCGCCGTCGATCGGCAGGATGGCTCCGGTGACATAGCTGCCTGCACGGCTGCACAAATAGAGCGTTGCGCCGGCAATGTCATCCGGCGCCCCGATACGGCCGATCGGAACATGGCCGCCGACATGTGTGGCCTGTTCTTGCGTGCCGGTGGCAAACGCCGTCATGCGGCTCTGGAAGGGGCCGGGGGCGAAAGCGTTGACGGTGATGCGGCGGGCGGCGAACTCGAGCGCCAGTGTGCGCGTCAGATGATGAACCGCGGCCTTCGAGGCGGTGTAGGAATAGGCGTCGTCGGCCAGCGGCTGCGTGCCCATCACCGAACCCAGGTTGATCACCCTGGCCGGATCGGCGTCACTGGCGGCGGCATCGAGCAGCGGCAGCAATTCGCGCGTCAGATGGAAGACCGCGGTGACGTTGACACCGAGCACCTTGGCCCATGCTGAATAGGGAAAGCTCTCCAATGGCGCGCCCCAGGAGACGCCGGCGTTGTTGATGAGAATATTGAGTTTCCCGGTCCGCGCCTTGACCTCGGCGACGAGTGCGGCAATGCCGGCTTCGCTGGAGACATCGCCGGCAAAGCCTTCCGCCCGGCCCGGTGCACCAAGTTCGTTCAACTCGGCAGCGACCTTGATGCAGTCATCGCCCTTGCGCGACGCGATCATCACACTGGCGCCGGCCTGCACCAACGCGGTCGCCGCCATGCGGCCGATACCGGTCGCGGCACCCGTCACCAGCGCGGTTTTGCCGGCCACCGAAAACAGCTCGTCCAGATAGCTCATCACAATCCTCAGTGCTCGGCATGCGGGCAAAACAGTTCGCGTTGACAAGGCTATCCGAAGTACGGTCATCCTTGCCACTGACAAAATGCCTGGCATGTATGAAGGGTTAGCGACCGATGACGGAGATGAATCTCGGCATGACCGAGCGGCTGAAGCCGATCCACGCGCGCGTCGCCGCCATGGTGCGCGACGAAATCATGCCGCTCGACAAGGAGTTTCTGGGCGAAGTGGGCAAGGAAGGCGACCGCTGGGTCTATAGTGCGCGCCAGAGCGAGATCCTCGAAGGGCTGAAGAAGACCGCAAGAGAGCGCGGCCTATGGAATTTCTGGCTGACCGGTTCTGAACGCGGTTACGGCCTTTCCACCGTCGAATATGCCTATCTGGCCGAGGAGATGGGCAAGGCGCATCTCGGCGCCGAGACCTTCAACTGCTCGGCGCCCGACACCGGCAATATGGAGGTGCTGGAGCGGTACGGCTCGGCCGACCACAAGAAAGAATGGCTGAAGCCGCTGCTGGACGGCAAGATCCGCTCGGCCTATCTGATGACCGAGCCGGACGTCGCCTCGTCCGACGCCACGAACATCGCCATGCGCTGCGAACGCCAGTGCGACGACTATGTGCTCAACGGCGAGAAATGGTGGGCCTCAGGGGCCGGCGATCCACGCTGCGCCATCTACATCGTCATGGTCCGGACCGGCGGCGATGAAGAGCCGCAGCACCGTCGTCATTCGATGATCCTGGTGCCATCAGACACCAAAGGCGTGACCAAGGTGCGAGCGATGCAGGTCTATGGCGATGACGATGCGCCGCATGGCCATATGCACCTTCGCTTCGACAATGTGCGGATACCGGCGTCGAACCTGATTCTCGGCGAGGGCAGGGGGTTCGAGATCGCGCAAGGGCGGCTCGGTCCCGGCCGCATCCATCACTGCATGCGAGCCATTGGCCAGGCCGAGATGGCGCTGGAGATGCTGTGCCAGCGTTCCGTGCGCCGCGAGGCCTTCGGTCAGCCCCTGGCAAAGCTCGGCGCCAATTTCGACATCATTGCCGAATGCCGCATGGAGATCGAGATGGCCCGCCTGCTCTGCCTCAAGGCGGCGTGGATGATCGACCAGGGCGATGCGCGCGCCGCGGCTCCCTGGATCAGCCAGATCAAGGTGATCGCACCCCGCGTTGCGCTCAAGGTCACCGACGAGGCAGTGCAGATGTTCGGCGCGCAAGGCATCAGCCAGGACACGCCGCTGGCGCGGTCGTGGACGCATCTGCGCACATTGCGCCTTGCCGACGGGCCTGACGCCGTGCATCGCCGGCAGGTGGCGCGCACCGAGCTGAAAAAATATACGCAGGAAAAGGTCTGAGCGCCGGCATCGTCATCAGGCGATGCCGACAGGTCCAAGCAAGGAGTGTTCCAATGACCGTCCCCTCCGAAATGAAGGCGCTGTTGCTGGTCGGCGATGGCTACACCAGGACGCCGAGCGGCAGTGTGCTGGAGGCGATGGAGCCCTATCTCGAGCCGGGCAACATCGCGGTGCCGACACCCGGGCCGACGCAGGTGCTGATCAAGGTCAGCCTCGCCT
>NZ_RZRQ01000195.1:0-11508 GCF_003997785.1 Mesorhizobium sp. M7D.F.Ca.US.004.01.2.1
GTGTAGACCGCCATGTGCCTTACGCGGCTCCATTGACGAAGGCCATGTCGGCTCGCGTCAGTTCGACATCGCGCAGTACCCGCATGACCGGAAAATCCTCCGTTTCCGTGGCCGTGATGGCCAGGTCGATCGTGACATCGAAGCGCTGCCGGAACGCATCGATGATCTCGTCGACGATGATTTCGGGCGCCGACGCGCCGGCCGACAGGCCGAGCGTCGAGATGTTGCCGATGTCGTTCCACGGAATCTCGGCGGCGCGCTGCACGAGAAGCGACATCGAGGCGCCGGCACGTTCCGCCACTTCGACAAGGCGCCGCGAATTGGAGGAATTGGGCGCGCCGACGATCAGATAGAGATCGGCGCCGGCGGCGGTCTCCTTGACCGCCTCCTGGCGGTTGGTGGTGGCGTAGCAGATCGATTCTGCCGCCGGCGCCTGCAGGGCTGGAAAGCGATCCTGCAAGGCGCGGATGATGCCGGCGGTGTCCTCGACCGACAAAGTGGTCTGGGTGACGAAGCCGAGCGCCTGCGGGTCGGCAGGCGCAAGCTTGGCGGCATCGGCTTCGGTCTCGATCAGCGTCACCGCTCCGTCCGGCAGCTGGCCCATGGTGCCGATCACCTCGGGATGTCCGGCGTGACCAATCAAAAGCACATGGCGGCCCAGCCGCTGATGGCGCATCGCCTGCTTGTGGACCTTCGATACCAGCGGGCAAGTGGCATCGAGATAGAAGAGATTGCGCGCCTGGGCATCCGCCGGCACCGACTTCGGCACGCCATGCGCCGAGAACACGACCGGGCTCTGGCGGTGTTCGGCCGGGATCTCGGAGAGTTCCTCAATGAAGACGGCGCCAAGGCTTTGCAGCCCCTCGACGACGTAGCGGTTGTGCACGATCTCATGACGGACATAGACCGGCGCGCCATATTTCTTCAGCGCCAGCACGACGATCTGGATGGCACGGTCCACACCGGCGCAAAAACCGCGCGGCTGGCAGAGCCGGATCGTCAAGGGAGGCTTGGTGGTTGTCTGGAGCATTAAATCCTGGCCGGTTCGTCAGCGCCGAAATGAGGCGCCTACCCCCGTCCTGTCAAGGGCGATGGCCCTGTCAAGGGTGTCGGTCGCGTTCATTCCTCTTTCGCTGGGCGGCGAAGCCGCAGGATGAGCACGGCGGCGAGCGCTGCGGCAAGGCCATACCAGGTCATCGCATATTGCAGATGGCTGTTCGGCAGGTCGATGATGGTGACGCCGCCGACCGGCAATCCGCCTGGATTTGGCGTCTTGTCGGCGTCGATGAAGATCGGCACCAGCGCAGCACCCGCCGGCAGCCCGGCGCTCGCCGCCATCACATCGCGGTCCTTCCAGTAGAAGATGTTCTTTGCCACGTCGTTGTCGGGGAGCATCATCGACGGCTTTGCCGGCAGCGGATTGCGGGCAAGTCCCGTGACCGTCACCTTGCCTGTCACCTGTCCCTTGGCGCGCTTGGCGGCATCCTTCAGATCGTAAGGCACGAAGCCGCGATTGATCAGGACGAAGCGGCCATCGTCCAGGGCAAGCGGCGTATAGACGTTGAAGCCAGCGTCACCTTCCCAGGTCGCGTAGAAATGCCGTTCGCCCTGATGCAGGAAGGTGCCGGTGACGGTGACCGGCGTGTAGTCGACGTCCCCAGTGGCGGCGAATTCTTTCTCAACCTCGGCCAGCGGCCGTGGCACCGAATGGGTGCGCTGGTCGATGGTCTCAAGAAGACCTTCCTTCCAGTACAGGCGTTGGACCTGCCAGGTGCCTAGCGCCAGCAGGATCGCGAACAGCCCCAGGCCAAGGCTGAACAGCAATGCCATCCGTGGCCGCGAACGGCCACCGGCTTTGACGGACGCCTCGCTCATTCGCCGCGATCCAGCCGGCCCTCGGCCGCCTTGTTGCGGTATTGCAGGGTGAGCAGCACGCCCTTGATCAGCCGCAGCGCCGTCAGGCACAGCACGACAGCCAGCGGGATCCAGACCAGCAGATGCAGCCAGAGCGGCGGGCTCAGCGTGACTTCAACCCAGAGCGCCAGACCGACAATGAGGAAGCCTATGATCAGGATGACGAAGACCGCCGGCCCGTCGCCGGCATCGGCGTAGGAATAATCGAGGCCGCAATTGACGCAGCGCTTGCCGACAGTGAGGAAACCGGCAAACAGCCGCCCCTCGCCGCAGCGCGGACAGCGGCCGTGCAGGCCTGCCGAAATCGGGTCGATCGGAGGCCAGATCGCCCTATCTTCACTCATGGAAGCGTCGTCGCTCATTGCTTACCGCTCGATCTCGATCGGTGTGCCATCGGCCACCAGTGCCCAGATTTCGTCCATGTCGGAGTCCGTAACCGCAATGCAGCCATCGGTCCAGTCGACCAATTGAAGCAGCCAGCCCCACCAGCCATAACCGTTTGGCTGGCCGTGGATCATGATCATGCCGCCCGCGTCGACATTGCGCGCCTTCGCGCCCGCCAGATCGTCGGTATTGGGATATGAAATATGGATCGACTTATGCGCGATACTGTTCGGGTTGCGCCAGTCGAGGACATAGCTCCCCTCGGGCGTGCGTTGATCGCCCTCTTGGTGCTTGTGCCCGACAGGATCGCCGCCGAGCGCGATGCCGTAGCTTCGCAGGACCTTGCCGTCGCCGATCAGTTCCAGCCGCCGTTCCGACTTGTCGACACGCACCAGATCGACCCTTTCCGCGGCAAGGGCCGGGAATGCCGTGATCGTGAATGCGCAAATCGCCCACGGAATTGTCAGCCGCATGAGCTATCGATCAGCGATCATTGCGCCGAAAAGAAGAAGGCGGCCAAGTTGCCGTGGCCGCCTTTTCGAAATGGAAATCCCAGATGCTAGATCAGTGGCCTTCGATCACCGCGCCGACCGATCCCCAGACGTAGATCGAGGCGAACAGGAACAGCCAGACCACGTCGACGAAGTGCCAGTACCAGGCGGCCGCCTCGAAGCCGAAATGCTGCTTGGGGGTGAAGTCGCCCTTCATCGCCCGGATCAGGCAAACCAACAGGAAAATGGTGCCGATGATGACATGGAAACCGTGGAAGCCGGTCGCCATGAAGAAGGTGGCGCCGTAGATGGAATCCTTGAAACCGAACGGAGCGTGCATGTACTCATAGGCCTGCACCATGGTGAACAGCATGCCCAGGCCGACGGTCAGCACCAGGCCGTTGATCAGCCCCTTTCGATCGCCATGGATGAGCGAATGGTGCGCCCAGGTGACCGTTGTGCCCGACAGCAGCAGGATGATGGTGTTGTAGAGGGGCAAATGGAAGGGATCGAGAACTTCCATGCCCTTCGGCGGCCAGACGCCACCGGTAAATGTGTGGCGCGCGTAGTTCTGTGCCTCGCCGGCAAAAAGGCTGGCATCGAAATAGGCCCAGAACCAGGCAACAAAGAACATCACCTCCGAGGCGATGAACATGATCATGCCATAGCGCAGATGCAGCGACACGACCCGCGTGTGATGGCCCTCATGCGCTTCCTTGATCGTGTCCGACCACCAGGCAAACATGGTGTAGAGGACGATCACGATGCCGATGAAGAACAGCCACGGATTGGCGATGTTGAAGCCGAAGATCGGGAAGCTGCCGCCCTTCAGGTACTCCATCAGGCAGACGCCGCCAAAGGCCATGACGAGCGCCCCTATCGAACCCAGGAAAGGCCATGGGCTCGGGTCGACGAGATGATAGTCATGCTGTGGTTTTGCGTGTGCGTGCGCGTCTGCCATATCAACCCCCGAGATTTGCTTCGGTATTGGAAATTGTCTTGCTATTGCCCTGTGCCGGCTCCGAGGAGGCGACCGGCTTGGTCTTCTCGACCGGGAACATCGTGTAGGACAGGGTTATCGTCTTCACGTCCTTCAGTTCCGGCACGTTGACAATATCGGGGTCCACATAGAACAGGACCGGCATGTCCAGCGTCTCGCCGGGCTTCAGCGTCGTGTCGGTGAAACAGAAACACTCGACCTTGTTGAAGTAGGGACCCGCCAGTTCGGGCTGCACATTGAAGGTGGCACGGCCGGTCACGGGGCGATCGAACTTGTTGGTGGCCTTGTAGTGCGCCTGCACCGTCTCGCCGATCTTCATGGTCATCGAGCGCTGGACCGGTTGGAACTCCCACGGCACGCCGGCGATGTTGGCATCGAAGCGGACGGTGATTTCACGGTCGAGCACGCGGCCGGCATACTGCTTCTCGGCACGCTGTGTCGTGCCGCCATAGCCTGTCGCCTGGCAGAACATCTTGTAGAGCGGCACCGCGGCATAGGCCATGCCGATCATGCCGGTGAAGAAGGCAAGACAGACCGCCGCGACAATGACGTTGCTGTTCTTGCCTGTCGCTTTTTTGGACGTCTCGACGCTCATCACATCGTGCCCAGATTGTGGCCGAACTTCACGATGGTTGCGATGTAGAAAATGACGACCAGCAACGCCAGCGCCACGCCAATGGCGATGGAACGGCTACGCTGGGCCTTCTTCTGACGCTCGGTCAACGTGATAGTCTCGAGCTTTTCTTCGATCATAGTCATGCTCCACCCATGGCAAGCGCGCGTTCGACAACGCTGTCGGCCAGATAGGCAGCGAAGATGGCGAAGAGATAAAGCAACGAATAGGCGAACAAGGCCTTAGCCGGTTTCATCACGCGGTCGTCGTCGGCCATGCCAAGCACTTTCCATGCGTACCAGACAAAACCGACCCCGAGCAGCACGGCGGCCACGCCATAGATCGGCGTGGTGTAACCAAGCAGCCACGGCGCCACCCCGACCGGGGCCAGCACCAGCGCGTAGGCGAAGATCTGGCGGCGCGTCGAGGCGTGTCCGGCGACATTCGGCATCATCGGGATACCGGCCTTGGCGTAGTCCTCGGACTTGAACAGCGCCAGCGCCCAGAAATGCGGCGGCGTCCACAGGAAGATGATCAGGAACAGGATCAGGCTTTCGAGGCTGACCGTTCCGGTCACCGCGGCCCAGCCGATGACTGGCGGAATGGCGCCTGCAGCACCGCCGATGACTATGTTCTGCGGCGTCCAGCGCTTCAGCCACATCGTGTAGACGACGGCGTAGAAGAAGATGGTGAAGGCCAGCAGCGTCGCCGACAGCCAGTTGACCAGCACGCCGAGCGTCATCACCGACAGCACCGAAAGCACCAGCCCGAAGCTCAGCGCCTCGTGCGGCTGGATGCGACCGGCCGGGACCGGACGGCTGGCGGTCCTGGTCATCACCGCGTCGATGTCGGCGTCGTACCACATGTTGAGCGCGCCGGAGGCGCCAGCACCTATCGCAATAGCCAGGATGGCGATCACCGCCAGCAGCGGGTTGATGGTCACCGGTGCGGCGACGAGACCGACAAAGGCGGTGAACACCACCAGCGACATGACGCGCGGCTTCAGCAGGGCGAAGAAATCGCCCGCCGTCGCTTCCGACATGCGAAAGCCCGCTTCGTCAATCAATGGGTCGTCGACAAGGGCCATGCGTACTCAAGTCCATCATTCCGTTGGCCAAAACCGCCGGCGGACCGGCGGTTTCGTATTCGAGAGGGCAGCCGCCTTACTTGATCTTCGGCAGCTGTTCCCACTGGTGGAAAGGCGGCGGCGAAGGCAGCTGCCATTCGAGCGTCGTTGCGCCCTCGCCCCACGGGTTGGCACCGGCAACCCGCTTCTTCTGGAAGGCTTCGAACACGCAGTAGAGGAAGATCAGTACGCCGACGGACGAGATATAGGAGCCAATGGACGACACATAGTTCCAGCCGGCAAACGCATCCGGATAGTCAATGGTGCGGCGCGGCATGCCGGCGAGGCCGAGGAAGTGCTGCGGGAAGAAGATCAGGTTCACGCCGACGAAGGTAACCCAGAAGTGGGTGTTGGCGATGACGGGCGAATACATGTAGCCGGTCATCTTCGGGAACCAGTAGTACCAGCCGGCGAAGATGGCGAACACCGCGCCCAGCGACAGCACGTAGTGGAAGTGCGCGATCACGAAATAGGTGTCATGCAGCGAACGGTCGAGGCCGGCATTGGCCAGCTGGACGCCGGTGACACCACCGATGGTGAACAGGAAGATGAAGCCCAGCGCCCACAGCATCGGCGTCTTGAACGAGATCGACCCGCCCCACATCGTCGCGATCCAGGAGAAGATCTTCACGCCTGTCGGCACCGCGATGACCATCGTGGCGAAGACGAAATAGCGCTGCGTGTCGAGCGACAGGCCGGTCGTATACATGTGGTGCGCCCAGACGATGAAGCCGACGGCGCCGATCGCCACCATGGCGTAGGCCATGCCGAGATAACCGAACACCGGCTTCTTCGAAAAGGTCGAGATGACGTGGCTGATGATGCCGAAGCCCGGCAGGATCAGGATGTACACTTCCGGGTGACCGAAGAACCAGAAAAGGTGCTGGAACAGGATCGGATCGCCGCCGCCATCGGGAGCAAAGAAGGTGGTGCCGAAATTGCGGTCGGTGAGCAGCATGGTGATGCCGCCGGCCAGAACCGGCAACGACAGCAGCAGCAGGAAGGCGGTGACCAGCACCGACCAGGCAAACAGCGGCATCTTGTGCAGCGTCATGCCAGGCGCACGCATATTGAAGATGGTGGTGATGAAGTTGATGGCGCCAAGGATCGACGACGCACCGGCAATGTGGATCGACAGGATCGCCAGATCCATCGCCGGTCCGGGCTGCCCCGAGGTCGAAAGCGGCGGATAAAGCGTCCAGCCGCCGCCGACGCCATACGCGCCCGGCGCGCTCGGCATGAACATCGAGGTGAGCAGCAGGATGAAGGCCGGCGGCAGCAGCCAGAAAGAGATGTTGTTCATGCGCGGGAACGCCATGTCGGGCGCGCCGATCATGATCGGAACCATCCAGTTGGCAAAACCACCGATCAGCGCCGGCATGACCATGAAGAAGATCATGATCAGGGCGTGCGCGGTGGCGAAGGCATTGTACATGCTCTTGCCGCCGTCGATCGCGGCGTCACCGTTCATGCCGTAGACCATCTGCGCCAGACCGCTGAATATCTGGATGCCAGGCTCCTGCAGCTCCATGCGGATGGCGACCGACAAGGCACCGCCGATGATGCCGGCCATGATCGCGAAGATCAGGTAGAGCGTGCCGATGTCCTTGTGGTTGGTCGAATAAACCCAGCGCACCCAGCCGTGATAAGGCTTGTGGTCGTGCCCGTCGTGAGCTGTAGCGTCTGCCATGTTCCGCTCCGTTCCCTAAATCTTGCTAACCCGCGGCATCAGTTGCCAGCGGCCGCTACCTTGTTCTGGCCGTCGACCGCGGCCATCAGCGTCTTGTTGGCGCCGGGCAGATCGGTCTTGGCTGCCGCCAGCCAGGTCTTGAACTGCGCGTCGGAGACGACACGGATGGCGATCGGCATGAAGGCATGGTCCTTGCCGCAGAGCTGCGAGCACTGGCCGTAGTAGAGGCCTTCCTTCTCCGCCTTGAACCAGGTCTCGTTGGTGCGGCCCGGAACGGCGTCGATCTTGATGCCGAACGACGGCATGGCAAAGGAGTGGATCACGTCGGTTGCGGTGACGAGCACGCGGGTCATGGTGTTGACCGGCACCACCAACTCGTTGTCGACGGCGAGCAGGCGCGGATAGACCTTGCGGTCCTCCTTGCCGGCGGCGGCGCGTTCGGTGTCCTGGAGGATCGCGGAGTTGAACGAGAGCGTGTTCTCGGTCTGGTACTCGTAGTCCCAGTTCCACTGGTTGCCGGTCGCCTTGACGGTCAGCTTTGCTTCTTCCGGCGGCGTGTACTGCGCGGTCAGCAGCTGGAACGAGGGAATGGCGAGGCAAAGCAGGATGACCACCGGGCCGACAGTCCAGATCACCTCGATCAGCGTGTTGTGGCTGGTCTTGGACGGAACCGGGTTCGCACTCGCGCGGAATCTGACGATGCAATAGGCGAGAAGGAGCAGCACCAGGATGGTGATCGGGACGATGAACCACATCGTGTAGTTTCCGAACCACTCGATCTGCCGCATCATGTCGGTCGCCGGCGCCTGGAAGGTTGTCTCCCAGTCCTTGGGCTGGTCGGCATGGGCGGATGTGCCAGCGAAAAACGTGACAGCGGCACAAGCACTTAGAAACTTGGCACTTGCTGGAACCTTGGCGTTTGCCAGGAAATTTCTCATCGCCCTCATCGTCTCCCAGTTCCTCGCGGCTGTACCACAAGAATAACGAACAATGCCGGGACGGGAATCCCGACAGTCTCAAGGTGGTTCAAACCATACTCTTTTTCCCTCCGCAAGAAAGGAGCGGACGAAACCGTGCGGCATTTTTGCGCGCAAGCCCGGATGTGCCTTTGAAGGCAGCGGCGGCGGCCCCGAATCGCCTATGCTGGGCCAACGGTGGCATTCCTGCCGGCCGCGCGTGCCGAACGTCGCAATTCGGGCGAAATTGGCAGGGAAAAGCGCCGTATTGGCTTTTTCGGGGCAGACCGGTTGCGGTCTCGTCCTTTACTTGGCTTTGGCGCGGCTTAAAGTGCCGTGATTCGCAATGGAGCCGTCATGATCCCTTGGCTTTCGAGAACCTTGGCGAAGGTCATCTTTCTCGCCGCCCTGTCTGGTGTCGGCTTGTCCGCGATCGGCCTGTCCGGCACGGCCAACGCCGCGCAACCGAGCGGCACGGTACGCTCGACGCATGGCGCGTGGTCGATCATCTGCGACACGCCGGCCGGCGCCACCTCGGAACAATGCGTGATGATGCAGAACGTCGTCGCCGAGGACCGTCCTGAGATGGGGCTGTCGGTCGTCGTGCTGCGTACCGCCGACAACAAGGCGGAGATCCTGCGCGTGCTGGCGCCGCTCGGCGTGCTTTTGCCCAACGGACTCGGTCTCAATGTCGATGGCAAGGATATCGGCCGCGCCTATTTCGTGCGCTGCTTCCAGGACGGCTGCTATGCCGAAGTCATTCTCGAAAAGCCGCTGCTAGACACGCTGAAGACCGGCACGTCGGCCACCTTCATCGTCTTCCAGACGCCGGAAGAAGGCATCGGCATCCCGGTCGATCTCAAGGGTTTTGCCGACGGTTTCGCCGCCCTGCCCTGACGCCCTAGCCTTGCGTCGGCGACCTGTCGGCGAACCGCATTTGTCATCACAACGCGGCTGGACGATTGTCTCGACGCGCCTTCGCGCCTACATCGTGGCAAAGACCCATTCCTCCTGTGAACGGATGCGCCATGAACAGCCTGATCGGCCAATTCGACATTTCAGACGATCGCATCAAGCAGATCGTCGCTGAGACCATCAACGGCGCCGACGACGGCGAGCTGTTCCTCGAATACAGCGAAAGCGAAGCGCTGATGTTCGACAATGGCCGGCTGAAGACCGCCAACTTCAACACCGACCAGGGGTTTGGCCTGCGTGCCGTGGCCGGCGAAGCCAGCGGCTATGCCCATTCCAGCGATCTCTCCGAGGCCTCGCTGCTGCGCGCCGCCGACGCCGTCTCAACCGTCAAGGGTGGTTATTCCGGCACGCTTGCCGCGGCGCCTGCCCGCACCAACCGCCATCTCTATGGCGACGAGAATCCGATCCCCTCGCCTTCCTTCGAAGCCAAGGCAAAGCTTTTGCAGGAAATCGACGCCTGGCTGCGCGCCGAGGATCCGCGCGTTCGCCAGGTTTCGGCGTCGCTTGCCGCCTCCTGGCAGCATGTCGAGATCGTGCGCGCCGACGGCCAGGTGGTGCGCGACATCCGCCCGCTGGTCCGCATCAACGTCTCCGTCGTGGTCGGCAATGGCGACCGCCAGGAGAGCGGTTCCTACGGCATGGGTGGCCGCAAGGCGTTTGGTGAGTTCCTGGTCGAGGACAGCTGGAAGCACGCCGCCAAGGAGGCGCTCCGGCAAGCTCTGGTCAATCTGGAGGCGATACCGGCGCCGGCTGGCACCTTCGACATCGTGCTATCGAGCGGCTGGCCGGGCGTCATGCTGCACGAGGCCGTCGGCCATGGGCTGGAAGGCGATTTCAACCGCAAGAAGACTTCGGCCTTCGCCGGCCTGCTGGGCCAGCAGGTCGCCGCCAAGGGGGTCACCGTCGTTGACGACGGCACCATGCCCGAGCGGCGCGGCTCGCTCACCGTCGACGACGAAGGCACGCCTTCGGCCCGCAATGTGCTGATCGAGGACGGCAAGCTGGTCGGCTACATGCAGGATCGGCAGAACGCCCGGCTGATGGGCATGAAGGCGACCGGCAACGGCAGGCGCGAAGGCTACGCGCATCAGCCGATGCCGCGCATGACCAACACCTACATGACATCAGGCGACATGGAGCCGGACGAGATCATCGCCTCGGTCAAGAACGGCATCTATGCCGTCTCCTTCGGCGGCGGCCAGGTCGACATCACTTCGGGCAAATTCGTCTTCGGCTGCACCGAGGCCTATATGATCGAGAACGGCAAGGTGACGCAGCCGATCAAGGGCGCGATGCTGATCGGCAACGGACCGGACGCCATGCACCGCGTTTCGATGATCGGCAACGACATGAAGCTCGACACCGGCATCGGCATGTGCGGCAAGGCCGGACAGGGCGTGCCGGTCGGCGTCGGCCAGCCGCATTTGCGCATGAACCAGATGACGGTGGGCGGCACGAGGGTTTGAGCGCGTCGTGGAGCGTATTTTGTCGGGATGGGCTCATGCTTGCGCTTTTAAGCCTGAATCCTTGTCGGTACCTTGAAGTGAACACAATCCACGTTAGGAAATTATTAAGTGTTTAAGTGCCTGGGCTGCCTTTTGCGCACGAACGCAGCACCAGCTTCCTCGTTGCGATCGTGGTTTTGGCAATGCGGCATTCCCCCGTCCTGACTTCGTCTTTGCTGCTTGGCTTTGTTTCGTTGATTGGTGCGACATCGCTGCAAGCTAGCCCGGCGGCGGCACAGTCGACATTGTTCAAGTCGCGATCGACGCAATCTTCCGTGGATGGGTTGCGCTCTGCCGCCGTTGGCGGAAGCACCAGCGTCCCCTACGGTTGGATCGATTTCTGCCATCGCCGGCCAAAAGAGTGCAAGGTGCCCGCTCTGCCGGCCGCGAATGTTAAGCTGACCGCGCAGAATCTGCGCATCCTCAAGCGGATAAATCAGAAGGCGAACAGCTCCATCAAGCCCGTCAGCAATTTCGATCACTGGGGCACGATGGCGGACCACTGGGATTACCCCGTGGACGGCATGGGCGACTGCAAGATCTACGCGCTCTACAAGCGCAAGCTTCTTTTGGAAGCGGGATTCCCCCGGCAGGCGCTGCTGATGACCGTGGTGCGCGACCTCGACAATGAAGGCCACACCATTCTGACGGTGAAAACCGACAAGGGCGATCTTGTCCTGGACAATCTGGTCAATGAGGTCAGGCCTTGGAACGCGACGGGCTATTACTTCCTGAAACGCCAGTCGCAGCAGAACCCAAACACGTGGGTGTCGATCAACCAACGGGGCGGCACGTCGAAACGACTGTCACCAAGCTCGTAGGAGTCGAAGCCTCCGGCTACCGTCGCCGCTTCG
>NZ_RZRQ01000196.1:0-11469 GCF_003997785.1 Mesorhizobium sp. M7D.F.Ca.US.004.01.2.1
GCGCTATGCCGCCCGATATCGACCCGATATTGAATTGGAGGGAAAGTCTTATCAATTTGTTTGCGTTGGTTCGTCATAGTAGCGGCGGCTAACGGAGTTGAACGCGATGAAGCTCGATCTGTCGCCGACGAGCTGGGGCAGGGTGATCGCTGTCACAGTAGCCGGTACGGCATTCTTCATTGCCGTGGCATTCTTCGTCGATTCCTTCAATTTCCCCTATCTTTCGCCCGAGGCCGTGTGGCGGGCGCAGATGACCGACCTGATGCTGCCCTTGGTGCTGGGCGGCTCGTTCCTGTTTTTCCTCATGTGGAAGATTCGCCAGCTGGCCATCGCCCAGCGCGACCTCAGCGTCATTGCCGCGACCGACAGCCTGACGGCGGTGCTGAACCGTGGTGCCTTCTCGATGCTGGTCGAAGCCTATCTCGAAGAGACCCGCAAGCAGGAGCAGCCCCGTTCGGGGGCACTGTTGATCATCGACGCCGACCACTTCAAGTTGATCAACGACCGCCTGGGCCATGACTGCGGCGATCAGGCGCTCAAGCTGATCGCGCAGGCGATCAAAGGGCAACTGCGTGGCGGCGATATTGTCGGCCGCATCGGCGGCGAAGAATTCGGCGTGTTTCTGCCCGGCGTGGATCCCTCGCAATCCTGGGTGGTTGCCGAAAGCATCCGCCGGCGCATCAGGGAGATGGACTTTTCGCCCGGCGGCAGACCTTGCCCGCTTTCCGTCAGCATCGGTGGCACGAGCTTTACCGGCCCGACCACCTATGAGGAAATCTTCTCCGCCGCCGACAGAAGGCTCTACACGGCCAAGTCGAACGGACGCGATCAAGTCAGCTTCGATCCGGCGGGCGCTGCTCCGGTGCCTCCGCCCAGCGTCGCCACGGTGCATTGACGACAGAACTTGCCGATGACAGGTCGAGAAGCTCTCGAACCCGAGGCAGATCGCTCCCTCGACGCTTTCAAATACTCACAACTACATGCAGGGAATCTATCTTTACGGATGGCATGCCGGTTCCATAGGTCATGGACTGTAACCTCTTACCGGTATACTCCCCCTGTGTCGGCGATGTATCGTCGTCGTTAGAAACGTTCTTGGTTCTAGAGTTTTTGAGCGTTCCGGCCGACGGTGCGGTCATGATTTCTTGATGCTGGCGAACATATGGCGGGGCGGTCAGGCAAGCGCAGCAATTATGATCCATTTGTTCAACGGCTTTCAGAATCCCTTCGGTGGCAGCGACCTTGAAACTCTCGAACTGCACCGGCTGTTAAGTGCCGATTCCGAGGTGCGTCTTTGGGCAACCTCCTCCAGGGTGTCCGGCGAATTGATGCGGCATTTCCCGATACGCCGCATCTCACTGCCAAAGTGGGATGTGCCGGATGGCGGTACCTACGTCTTTCTCGGCGCGCATTGGCGCAACAAAATGTGGCCTTACCTGATCCCGCGGCCGCGCCGGCTGATCTACGTCTTCAACACCTTTCATCCGAAAGTCATTGCGCTGACGACGCGCATGCCACGCATGCTGGGCTGGCCCGCTGCCGAACTGGTGCTGATTTCCGATTTTCAAAGGCGCTTGCTGGGGGTCGACGGCGTCGTGCATCCGTCGCCGATCGACATTGAACGTTTCTCGCAACGACTGGCCCGACCGGACGGTCCGTTCACGGTGGGGCGGCTGAGTCGCGATGCGCCGGACAAGCATCACGCCGACGATGTGCCGCTCTACGAGGCATTGCTGGCGGATGGCGTTGCGGTGCGGATTCAGGGCGGGATGCCGCTCAAGGACAGGTTGGCGCCGCATCCGCGACTGGAACTCCTGCCGCAGGGCCAATTTGTGCCTGAAAAGTTCCTGCAGGGGCTCGACGCGTTCTACTATCGCACCAGCTCGAATGTGGTGGAGACGTTCGGCCGGGTGGTGTTCGAGGCGATGGCATGCGGCTTGCCCGTCGTCTGCCATTCGCAGGGCGGCTACGCCGACCATATCAGGCATGGCGAAAACGGTTTCCTGTTCGAAACGACGCATCAGGCGGAGCGGATCCTGGCCGATCTCAAAGTCGATCCGGTGCTGAGGGCGGCAGTCGGCCTCAAGGCCCGGCAGACGGTAGAGCAGCTGTTTTCGCCGCAGGCACTGCGGCAGCGGCTGGATTTTTATCTGAAATAGCTGCATCTCACCCTCGATCGTTTCCGAATACCGGGAACCGCGCCGGTGTCGATTGTGGGAGCGTACTTCCGACAGACGTTCGGCTCAGGCGGAGCGACGATGTCATCACTTGGAAATGTTGGCGTCAAAGCTGGCGGCGAAATCCTCGCCGCTCATTGTCAAAAGCTTGATCTGGTCGCGAATTCTTTCATCGCTCCAAGTCCACCACTCGGAGGCTTGAATGCGATCAACGACATCGGGAGAGAAACGATACCTGATGATTCTGGCGGGGCTTCCGGCGACGATAGCGTAGGGCGGTACATCCTTGGTCACGACGCTTCCGGCTCCGATAACGGCACCGTTTCCGATGGTCACACCGGACATGATTATTGCTCGCGCCCCTATCCATACGTCATGGCCGACCACAATCGGCCCCCTGGTGCCGAGGCCGTCAATGCCTTCGATCTTGGCGATGGCCAAGGCGATCTGACGCGTCGACACCAGATCCATCCGATGGGTCGCCCTGCAAAGGAACAGAACACCTTGAGCGACGGAACAGAAGGAGCCAACCGTCAGCGGGTTGTCCTCCGCACGGTATCCATCAATAGAGTTCTCATTTATTCCATACGAATGGCGCCCAATCGAAATTCCGGGCCAAGGCCATATCGGCTTTCGCAGCCCCAGTTTCACACGCAGTCCTCGAAAAAGTCCCACAGTCTTTTCCATATGGATTTGGTGCAACGAGTCTTTCGCACGCTCAACAAGCACTCACCTAACTCGAATCCCCCCACGGTGGGAGAAATGCCGCTGGGCCAGAAGGCGATTTCATCTACCTCGTGACAGTCCTCGGTGGGCAGGGATGGACATCAGAGCCGGGTATCGACTGGATAAAGGCGATAGTCTTCTCACGCCTAAGGCGGCAGATATCGAAAATCTGCCGAGCTATGCGCCTCGTTTCGACCACGAGTTTTCCGGCCGGGCTCCTCTTTGGAGCGTAGTTCGAAGCAGATTTCACCAGCCGCTCCTCACTAAGGAGGCTGGTCAACCCGGAGGCCTTCTCGCGTACAAGATCATTTTGCACACACAGCGCGGGCAAGAGTTGGTACACGGTTTTGCTTGACGACGTCGGAAGCGACGGATCGAAGATAACGTGATCAGCGGGCGCATCGAGATTTCGGGTGATCAGATCGCGCGCCGCTCGCTTCGAAACGATGTAACCGGCCGATCCGATGTGGAATCCATATAGCCTAGCCAGCGAAAACCCACGGCTGACGGAAGTGCGCTTCATCGCGATGACGGTCTTCCTTAGGTACGTCTCCAGCTTGACGACATCGGCATCGGCCGGAACCCATCCATCATCGGAAAGCATTGGGCCAGCCGCTTCACACAGCAGGACGTCATCTTCGAAGATCGCGCCAAAGGCATCATCACCATCCGCGATGATTTTCCAGCAAACCTTGTGGCTCATAAGGCAGGCCACTTCCGTCGCGGTTAAACCCGGTGAAGTTTCGGCAAAATCCCTTCGGTGCAACGCATCAACGGCAGGAACCCGATCGAACGAAACACCAATCTTCGCGAATTCAGCTGTGACATGGGCAAGTCGGTCCGGAGACCGATCGAGGTTGATGACCATGCATTTCATGATGCCTCCCCCCAAAGGCTATGTACCGATTATAGTTACTTCTTTGGAACACTTGCTTCAGGGCTATCTTGGCAGTTCCAACTTCCTCTGTCCATTCGACGAAGAATTTTTTGCTGTAGATAGTGTCCTCAAACTGACCTGTAGCGTTGCCAGATTCCATTGGCAAGTGGAGCCATAGACACCTTTTCCGCAGACGCTTGACGTACTATCGCACCGGCTCGCACGTTGAGACGTTCGGCCGGGTGGTGTTCGAAGCGATGGCCTGTGGTTTGCCTGTGGTCTGTCATTCGCATGCGGCTACGCCGACCATATCAGGCATGGCGAAAACGGTTTTCTGTTCGAGACGACACAACAAGCGGCGCGGATCCTCACCGATCTCAAAGCCGATCCGGGGCTGCTGGCGACGGTGGGCCGCGAGGCGCGGCGGACCGTTGAGCTGCTGTTTTCCTCGCAGGCGTTTCGACAGCGGCTGGATTTCTATCTGCGTTAGCGGCACATCATCCCCTGGACGAGCGAACACTCTCGGTGCAACAAGCCCGGCTGTTTGTTATCGATCCCGACATCGCGCTAAAGCTGGTATGCAAACGAACCATTGGGGCGGACGGGCAACGGCGCGCCACAGACCGAGCAGGACTCTTTTACCGATGACATTGATGGGCGCGGCGGCACTGCTGATCCTGGTCCTGACTTACGCCGGTGTCGCCATTGGCCGCATCCCGGGCCTGCGCCTCGACCGGGCAGGGATCGCACTGCTCGGCGGCGCCGCGATGATCGCCGTCGGCGCGCTCAGCATGGAGGATGCCTACCGGGCGATCAATTTCGACACCATCACGCTTCTGCTCGGCATGATGATCGTGGTGGCGCATCTGAAAGTGTCAGGCGCTTTTCGCGGCCTTGGCGCCGTCGCCATCGAGCACGCGCACGCGCCCTTCATGCTTCTGGTGATGGTGACGCTGCTGACCGGCGTGCTGTCGGCCTTCCTGGTCAACGACGCCATCTGCCTTGTCATGGCGCCGATCGTGGTCCACGTCACCCGTGTCATCAAGCGCAACCCGATCCCCTATCTGATCGCCACCGCCACCGCGTCGAATTGCGGCAGCGTCGCCACCATCACCGGCAATCCGCAAAACATGGTCATCGGCGCGCTGTCGGGCATTTCCTATCCGGCCTTTTCGGCAGCGCTCGCTCCGGTCGCCTTGTTCGGCCTCGTCGCGGTCGTTGTCATCATCCGCGTCGTCTACCGGGCCGAATTTGCCCGCACGGTCCAACTGACGCCCGAGGTCTCGCGTGGCCGCATGCATAAGGGGCAGGTGCTGAAGGCGGTGGTGGTCTGCATCGGACTGGCAATCGCCTTCTTCGCCGGCGTGCCCGTCGCCAAGGCCGCGCTCATCGGCGGTGCCATCCTCTTGCTCACCCGCGCCATCAAGCCGGAACGCATCTACCGCGAGATCGACGGTCCGCTGCTGTTCATGTTCGCCGGTCTGTTCGTGGTCGTCGCCGGCGCTGAAAAGACACTTCTCACGCCCGACATGATCGCCTCGGCAAAGAACCTCGGGCTGGACGATGTCTGGCGGCTGTCCGGCTTCACCGCGGTGCTCTCCAACATCATGAGCAATGTCCCGGCCGTGCTGGCGCTCCGGCCTTTCATACCCGGCCTCGAAAACCCCGAGCGGGCCTGGCTGGTCGTCGCCATGAGTTCGACGCTGGCCGGCAATTTCACGCTGCTGGGTTCGGTCGCCAATCTGATCGTCGCCGAACAGGCACGGGCCGCCGGTACGCCGCTGTCATTCGGCGCTTTCTTCAAGGTCGGCTTGCCGCTGACGCTGATAACGCTGGCGGCCGGCACCGCATGGCTGGCCTTCGGGTTCTAGAGGGAGCGGCAAAGCAATGGTGAACACCAATCAAGGCGAAAGCGCAGATCTGATCCGCCGGGCGGTGGTCGCTTTCAATTCCGGCAATCACGGCCAGGCGACGCATCTATGCGAACTGGGCCTGAAGCAACACCCGGACGATCCGGCACTTTGCCATCTTCTGGCGGCGGTTCTGTTCGCCAGGGCGGACTTGTCGGGGGCTCGCATGCGCATCGAGACGAGTCTGGCAGCTCGTCCGGACAACGTGCCCGCCTTGATTCTCGCGTGCAGGATTGCCCGGGCCGACGGCCGGTTCGAAGCAGCATTGCAACCGCTGGATCGTGCGGCAAAGCTGTCGTCACAGGCGGAAATACTGATCGAGCGGGCACGTACCCTCGATCAGGCAGGCAATGCTTTGGCCGCGCGCGAATGTTGGACACTTGTCTTGCAGCGGGATCCGAAATCCGAGGAAGCTGCGGCGCACCTCGGGCGCCTTGCCTGGCAACGCGGTGCGTCTGTTGAGGCAGAGGGCTTGCTCGAACGCGCCGTCGCCGGCGGCGGGCATCCGGCTGCCTGGTTTGATCTCGGGTTGGTGCGTCAGGACATGCGCAAGTTCGGCGGCGCCGCCCAGGCCTATCGACGCGTACTGGAGATGAGCCCGGATTCCCCGGAGGCTGCCGTCAATCTGGGCGTCGTCTTGCAGGAAACTGGTGATCTCGATGAAGCAATGCTGGCGTATTCAACGGCCTACCGTCTGCGCCCATCCACGTTCGGCGTCATCGCCATGGCACTTACATCGGCACCGAGTGGTCGGCTGTGGCTTGATGAGGAAGCGCTGCGTCGCTCACTCGCTGGTGGAGCGCGCCCGCCGGGCGCGAAACCGTTTGCGGTAGACACCCGGCGTTGACAGGACATCCGCGACCGTCTGCGCATAGGCGGCCTGCCGCGTCTCGTCGAACACCTCATATTCCAGCTGCGGCGCGGCCCGCGGAACCGCAAAGCACTGCGCGACCGGGGTTCCTTTCCCGAGCACGCCGGAGAACCCAGGCTCCGTCCAGATCGCCGGGAAATTGATGCCGCCATCGCTGAACCGGTCGGAATCCACCAGGCCCGTCACCAGCCTGAAGGGAAGATCCTCGCGATTGACCGGATGCATCGCGAACAGCGACCAGCCGTCCTCGACCTCGATGGTCCAGAAGCTGTTGAATTTGAGGGCGGCTTGACCGGGCGTAGCAAACGGGCTGCCGGCGAGCTGCCCCGGCGTGTGGAAGCTCAATGGCGCTCTGGGGTGGTTCTGTGTAACCGGGTCTGGAATCTGCCAGTCCCAGGAAAAGGTGCCTTTGTCGACGACGACGTCGCACGGCAGCAGGACCATGAAACCGTAGGTCATCGCATCGACAACGGGTGGGCACTGCTTGAGCGTGCGAATGTCGCGGCCGTGGATCGCCGAATAGGCGGTGGCGGGCATGGCGCGCAGCCAATCCGGCAGAGCGCCGCGCGCCGGGATCGGGCGGGGCAAATGCTCGACCAACATTGGATCACATCGGAAGATGATACGCATCACCGCCTCCTGGCATTGCGATACCACGCTTGCCGGCTGCGTTCCAAGCCACGGCAAGTCAGTCCTTGTTCTGCGATCGCGCCCGCACAAGCGTCGCCGCGGCGTGCCCTGCCGCCCCGATATAGTCGGGGTTGTGGTGGATCAGCATGCTCGAGAAGGCGCCGTCCATGAGCAGAACGATCTCGCGCGCCAGCATATGCGGCGCGGTGACGCCGCGGGCCGACAGTTCGGCGGCGAGCCATTTTTCGAAATTTGTCTTGTGCCGCGATCCGGCCTTGACTGCCGGGTGTCCAGGCATCGAGGCAAGCTCCGCGGCCGTGCGCAGAAACCCGCATCCTTTCCATTTGGGATGGCGGGCGACACGCGCCAGATTGGTGAAAATCGCTTCGACCTTGCGGTCGGCACCACCTTCAGCGGCATCGAACCAGCCGGCCATCTGCTTCAGATTGGGCTGGTCGCGAGCATCGAGATAGGCAGCGATCAGATCGTCCTTGCTCTTGAAGTGATAGTACAGCGTCCGCTTGGTCAGCCCGGCTTTTTCGGCGATGGCATCGACGCTGACGCGGCCAATCCCTTCGGCATAGAAGAGCTTCGTCGCGGCATCGACGATGCGTTTGCGGGTAGGGCTGGATGCTTCAGGCATAGCCTCAAGTATACCGACTAGTGAATATACAAGCAATCGAAAACCTGATCCCTTCCGGTCAACGCATGCTGGAAAGGAAGCCAAATGACCGATCTTGTCCTCAACGAGACCAGCGATGGGATCGCCATCCTCACCCTCAACCGGCCGGAGAAACTCAACGCACTGAACTATGCCCTGATCGATCGCCTGCTTGCGATCCTCGACGACATTGAAGTCGACGACGGTGTTCGGGCGGTCATTCTTACCGGAGCAGGGGAGCGGGCGTTTTCGGCGGGCGGCGACATCCCCGAATTCGCGGCCAGTGTGGCGCTTGGCGTCGATGTCGCGATACGGGACTTCGTCATGCGCGGGCAGCGGCTGACGGCAAGGCTGGAGGCCTTCCGCAAACCCGTCATCGCCGCCGTCAACGGAATTGCCTTCGGTGGCGGCTGCGAAATCACCGAGGCCGTGCCGCTGGCTATTGCCAGCGAACGCGCTTTGTTCGCCAAGCCGGAAATCAACCTTGCGATGCCGCCGACTTTTGGCGGAACGCAGCGTTTGCCCAGGCTGGCCGGGCGCAAGCGGGCGCTGGAACTGCTGTTGACCGGCGACTGGTTTCCGCCGCAGCGGGCCCTTGAACTCGGCCTCGTCAACCAGGTGGTGCCGCATGGCGATTTGATGCCGGCCGCAATCGGCCTGGCTAGGCGTATCCTGCGGCACTCCGATCTGGCGGTCGCCAGCATCCTCACGGCGGTGACGCGCGGCCTCAACCAGAGCATCGCCGAAGGCCTGCTGGTCGAGGCCGAGCAGTTCGCCCGCATGGCCCCGACCGGCGATCTGCGCGAAGGGCTGGATGCCTGGATCGCACGCCGCGAGCCCCGCTATGACGGGTCGTGGACGCATATCGCGCGCCCTGATGAGGCCAGGCGGGCCTCGTTGGCGCTGGATCAGGGCGCCACCACCAAACGGCCTTTCATGTTGGGGTGGAAGCGGCAGAAATAGTCGACCGGTCCCGCGGTCTTCAATGTCAGGCTTGCGGATTTCTTCGGCGGGATCATCACCTCCCAGCTACCTTTCACGGTGGCCGTGTGGGCGAACACATCCTTGTTCACCCACTCGATCGTGTCGCCGACCTTCGCCTCGACGGTGGCTGGCGAGAACACCAGCCTGTCGATGGTGACCTGGATGGTCTCAGCTCGCGCCGGAACGAGACCGGCGGCCAGCGTCAACGCAATCCACAGATGGCGTTTCTGCATGCTCCCGGTCCTTACTTCAGCATGCCGGCGACATGTTCGGCGTGCTGCTCATGGCCCTGGAAAATCTTCAGGCCGGTTTCCAGCAGGCTCTTCAGCTCGGCATTCTGCGCCGACGGGATCAAAAGGGTTTCGAGCGCGCCGTTGACCTGCTTGTGATAGGCGACCTCGTTGTCGACATAGGCCTTGTCGAAGGCAGCACCGTCGAGCTTGGCGAGCTTGGCCCTCTCCTCGGCGGCCGCCTTGCTCAACGCCTGGCTGGTGGCGTTGTCTTCCGGCGTGACCTTGAGTTTCTTCACCAGGTCGAGCGCCTGCACATTCACGGCTTCATGATCGCGAACCATGTCTTTGGCGAAATCCACGACTTCCTTGGTCTTCGATTTCTCGATCGCCAGCTTGGCCGCTTCAACATCGATGACCCCGGCCGTGTAGGCAATGTGGGCGATCTGCGGATCGGTCGGCTTGTCGGCGGCTTGTGCGAACGGGGCAGTGCCGAGCAGCAGCAGGGCGGCAAGGGCAGCAGTGTGTCGGATAGACATGGCATCTCCTTCGTCCGGACGCTGAAATCGCCCCGGACAGTGTTTCTCGGTTGACGGTCATTGGATGCTGGTCAGCGGCAAACGTTCCCGCCAAAATCAACTGAATCCGGTGAGGGCCAGCTTTCCAGCCCGAGCCGCCGCAAGACGGTTCTGGTCAGCCTTTCGCAACGTCGGCCGGCGAAGGGGAAGGCATCGAGCAGCACCGGCCCGATCTGGTCGTCCAGTGCCTTGCGCACCAAAACGCGGGCACGGTGCAGCCTTGTCTTGACGGTTTGTGGCCGCACGCCGAGAAGATCGGCGGTCTCTTCGATGCTCAGCCCCTCGATCACCCGCGCCACGAACACCGTCCGGTAGACATCGGGAAGGCTGTCGGTGGCCCGTTCGACCAGTTGGAGGATCTGCCGTTGCGCCATCGTCCGCTCCGGATCGTCGCTGGGGTTGAGAGGGAACTGGATGATCTCGGCTTGCGGATTTTCCGGCAGTGCCACCGTTCTGCGCCTTTTGCGCAGGCGGCCGAGCGCCTCGTTGATGACGATGCGCGACAGCCATGTGGCGAGCGAGGAGTCGCCGCGAAACGCATCGAGATGGGCGAAGGCCCTGACATAAGCCTCCTGGACGATGTCCTCGGCCTCGCTGTCATTGCGCACGACGCCGCGCGCGATCCGGTAGAGCCGCTGATTGTGTGTCTTGATGATGGTGCGGAAGGCATCGCCGTCGCGCGCCAGCGCCCGCCGCACGAGATGCATGTCGCCTGACTCAGCAGAAGGCACGGCCGTCAAGACAGCAGGCATGGCCAGTTTCCTCAACCCAATCTCCGAACCGGAACCCCGACTGAGAGATTGGACGCCGTTGCCGGCAAAAGGTTCCCGAAGATTTTTCGCCGGGTCCGGCGGCAGCTACCCTACCGCGCCCGGTGAGGGTCTGTCAGCAGCCTGCAGGCGCGCGGTGGCCGCCAGGAGATCGGTCTGGGTAATCAGCCCGAGAATCCGCTTGTCGTCGTCGACGATGATCACCGCATGGCTGCGGCCGTCGGTGAGCACGGGCAGCAGACCCATGGCGGTGAAACCGGCGGCGGCTGTCGCTGCGGGCGTTATCACGGATCCAACCGTGCCGGAGGCCAGGGTCAGTTCCCGCAATCCCACGGTGCCTGCCAGCCTTGCCTCGGCGTTGACGACCGGCAAGGTGCGGATGTTGTGGTCAAGCAGCAATTGGCGCGCCGCGTCGGCCGAGGTGTGCGCGTCGACCGAGATCACATCACGCGACATGATGTCCTCGCACAGAAGGGTCTTGTGCGAGCGCACCATCGCCTGCAATTCGACTTGCCGCAGCAGTCGGTCGAGATCGTTGCGATCGATATCGAACGTCTCGTCGAGTGCGCCAAGTGCTGCATCGATGTCTTCGGACCGAAAGCCGACGCGCGACTGTGCCGGCGGATCGACGGTGCCGTGGCTGTTCGCCGGTGCTGCGACCGGCACATGCGGATAATTGCGCCGGGCCAGTCTGTGGAAGCCATAGCCGAGCGCCACCAGCAGGATCGAGTTCAGCGCCACCGGCACGAATGGAAACAGGAAGCCGGCGCTGATGACGGCAGGCCCTCCCAGCACCGCGGTCAGGGCGGCCGCCCCGCCCGGCGGGTGCAGGCAGCGCGTGAACGACATGGCGGCGATGGCCAGCGCCACCGCGATGCCGGTGGCAAGGGCGGTTTCGTGGATGAAATGCGCCACGATCACGCCGACCAGTGCCGACATCGTGTTGCCACCGATGATCGACCATGGCTGCGCCAGCGGACTGGCCGGCACCGCGAACAGCAGCACCGCCGATGCTCCCATCGGCGCCACCAGCAGCGGCACGTGCGGGCCGTTGC